>NZ_JBFAHP010000014.1:0-190957 GCF_040654255.1 Streptomyces sp. NPDC050732 | reverse complement strand
TTTTCGTGTTGGGGGGCGCCCGGCGATTGCCGGGCGCCCCCATCTCGTACGTACGTCTGCTGCGGCTGCGTCGTGGCTGGGCGCGCCCACGCGGCGGAGCCGCGCATGTCACAGCCCCGCGCCCCTACGGGGCCCGGTACTCCGCCTTGCGCTCCTCCTCCGCCTTCTCCGCCGCTTCCATCTCCGCGAAGACGTCGATCGGCGGCGGGGCCTTCGCCAGGAAGATCCAGGTCAGATAGACGGCGAGCAGGAACGGCGGGATCTTCAGGGCGATCAGGACCCAGCCGAACTGCGTGGTGTCCGCCCACCAGTACAGCGGGAAGAGGATCGCGCACTTGGCGAGCAGGATCAGGCCCCAGGCCCAACTGGCCTTCGCGTACGCCTTCTTGCGGCCGGGGTTGCGGGTGCGCCAGGAGAGGTTCTCCTTGAAGACCGGGCCGAGGATGAGGCCGATCAGCGGGACGCCCGCCAGGGTCGTGATCATGTACGCCAGGGCGAGGCCCAGGGTGTAGAGCATGCCGGGCAGGTAGAAGTCCTTGGCGTTGCCGGTCATCATCGCGAAGACCACACCGAAGGCGACACCGAAGACGCCGCTGAAGGCGTGCTTGACGGTGTCCTTCATGACCAGGCGGACCACGACGAGCACCACGGACACCGCGAGGGCCGCGATGGCCGACATGTGCAGGTCCTTGTTGATCGTGAAGATGGTCACGAAGAGCAGGCCGGGAACGACCGTCTCCACCATGCCCCGCACGCCGCCGAAGGCTTCGAAGAGCGCTGCCTCGGTCACGGCCCTGGAATCGGCGTCCTGATCGACGCTCCCTTGGTCCGTCGGCTTGTCGAGGGACGTCACCGGTTACTCCCGTCCGAGGGGTCTGAGTTCGTACTTGGGGTTGAAGAGCACCCGGCGGCCGCGGCTCATCGAGATCCGGCCCGATGCGATCAGCCTGCGCCCCGGTTCTATCCCGACGATGGAGCGCCTGCCGAGCCACACCACGTCCAGCGCCGCCGAGCCGTCGAACAGCTCGGCCTCCAGGGCGGGAACCCCGGCGCGTGGTCGCAGGGTGACCGTGCGCAAGGTACCAGTAACGGTGACTATCTGGCGGTCCTGGCAGTCGCCGATACGGACGCAGCCCGCTGTCTCGGCGTCCTCCCGCAGCTCCTCCGACTCCAGGTCCTCCTGGGAGGAGGAGAGCCGGTCGAGCATGCGCCGGAAACGGCCCGCCGGCTTGTCGGAACCAGAAACAGCACTCATACAAGAAGCGTACCGGTGGGCGCCGACACCAGGGACAGGGGTGCGCTCATCTGTGCTTATGTCCGCGCTTATGTCCGATCAGTACCCGCTCCGAAGGCTGCTGAAGCGAGCGGTCCGCTCGGTATTCCGGTCATTTCTCGAACCGGTATCCCATTCCCGGTTCCGTGATGAAGTGCCGCGGGTGCGCCGGGTCCGCCTCCAGCTTGCGGCGCAGCTGCGCCATGTAGACGCGGAGGTAGTTCGTCTCCGTGCCGTACGAGGGGCCCCAGACCTCCTGGAGCAGCTGCTTCTGGCTGACGAGGCGGCCGGTGTTGCGCACCAGGACCTCCAGGAGGTGCCACTCCGTGGGGGTGAGGCGTACGTCGCGTCCACCGCGGTTGACCTTCTTGGCGGCCAGGTCGACGGAGAAGTCGCCGGTGTCGACCAGGACGTCGTCGTCGCCGGGGCCGGTGGGCTCCGCCCTGCGGACGGCGGCGCGCAGCCGGGCGAGGAGTTCGTCCATGCCGAAGGGCTTGGTCACGTAGTCGTCGGCGCCCGCGTCCAGCGCCTCGACCTTCTCGTCCGAGCTGTGCCGGGCGGAGAGGACCAGGATCGGGACGCGCGTCCAGCCGCGCAGGCCCCGGATGACCTCCACGCCGTCCATGTCGGGCAGACCGAGGTCGAGCACGATCACGTCGGGGTGGCGGGCCGCGGCGACCTGCAGCGCCGTGGCGCCGTCGGGGGCCGAGTCCACCTCGTACTTGCGCGCCTTCAGGTTGATCACGAGGGCGCGTACGATCTGCGGCTCGTCGTCGACCACGAGCACCCGGGTCATGCGTACCTGCCTTTCCGGCTTCTGGTTCTGGAGCACGGCTTGTGTTCTGGGTCCGGGGTCCCGTTCCGGGTCCGGGGTCCGGTTCCGGGTCACGAGGTGGCCTGGGACGAGAGCTCCGGGCGGACCGGCGGCCGGCCGGCGGCCGCCCGCAGGGTGAGGACCATGGTGAGGCCGCCGCCGGGGGTGTCCTCGGCGGCGAGGGTGCCGCCCATGGCCTCGACGAAGCCGCGGGCGACGGCGAGGCCGAGGCCCACACCGGCACCCCGTGGAGCGTCACCGTAGCGCTGGAAGGGCGCGAAGATGCGGTCCTTGGCGCTGTCGGGGACGCCGGGGCCGCGGTCCACGACACGGATCTCGACGCGTTCGCCGAGGGCGCTGGCGGAGACCTTCACGGGCGCGCCCTCCGGGGCGTACTTCACGGCGTTCTCGACGATGTTGGCGACCGCCCGCTCCAGGAGGCCCTTGTCGACGGCGACCATGGGCAGCGTCTCCGGGATGTCCAGCTCCGCGCTGCCGTCGGGTACGCCGCCGAGGGCCATGGGGACGACCTCGTCGAGGTCGATCTCACGGATCAGCGGGGTGACCGTGCCGGTCTGCAGCCGGGACATGTCGAGGAGGTTCCCGACCAGGTGTTCGAGCCGGTCGGCGCCCTCCTCGATGCCCGCCAGGAGCTCGGCCTCGTCCTCGTCGGACCACTCCACGTCGTCGGAGCGCAGCGAGGACACGGCTGCCTTGATGCCCGCGAGCGGTGTGCGGAGGTCGTGGCTGACGGCGGCGAGCAGGGCGGTGCGGATGCGGTTGCCCTCCGCGAGGGTGCGGGCCTGGTGGGCCTCGGACTGCAGGCGCTGGCGGTCCAGGACGACCGCGGCCTGCGCGGCGAACGCGGCGAGGACCCGGCGGTCCGCGGCGGGCAGGACCCGGCCCGAGAGGGCGAGCGCCATGTGGTCGCCGACGGGCATGTCGACGTCGGCGTCCTCGGGGCGCTCCAGCGGGCGGCCGTCGCCGACGCTGCCCGCGCAGGTCCAGGGATCGGTGTCGCCCGCGCGCTCCAGGAGGGCCACGGACTCCATGGCGAAGGTCTCGCGGACCCGCTCCAGGAGGGCCTCCAGGCTGGTCTCGCCGCGCAGCACGCTGCCGGCGAGGAAGGACAGTATCTCCGCCTCGGCCCGCAGCCGGGCGGCCTGGTGGGTGCGCCGGGCCGCGAGGTCGACGACGGAGGCCACCGACACCGCGACGCCCACGAACACCGCGATCGCGACGATGTTCTTGTTGTTGGAGATCGTCCAGAGGTGCAGCGGCGGCGTGAAGTAGTAATTGAGGAGCAGCGAGCCGACGGCCGCCGAAGCCAGCGCCGGGAACAGCCCGCCCACCAGCGCTGCGGCGATGGTGAGCGTCAGGAACAGCAGCATGTCGTTGGCGAGGCCGAGGTCGGCGTCGACGTGGGTGAGCAGCAGCGTGAGCAGCGTGGGGCCCGCGACGCCGACCAGCCAGCCCCAGATGACCCGGGACCTGCCGAGGCGCGCCCCGCGGGCGACGGGCAGCCCGCGCCCCTTGGCGACCTCGCCGTGCGTGACGATGTGCACGTCCAGGTCGGGTCCCGAGTCGCGGGCGACGGTCGCGCCGACGCCCGGCCCGAAGACGTACTGCCAGGTCTTGCGGCGGGAGGAGCCGAGGACGATCTGGGTGGCGTTGACGCCGCGCGCGAAGTCGAGGAGCGCGGCCGGTATGTCGTCGCCTATGACGTGGTGGAAGGTGCCGCCGAGGTCTTCGACGAGGGTGCGCTGGACGGCCAGTTCCTTGGGGGACGCGCCGGTCAGGCCGTCGCTGCGGGCTATGTAGACGGCGAGGATCTCGCTGCCCGAGCCCTTGGCGGCCATGCGGGACGCGCGTCTTATCAGGGTGCGGCCCTCGGGTCCGCCGGTCAGGCCGACGACAATGCGCTCGCGGGCCTGCCAGGTGGAGCGGATGTTGTGCTCGCCGCGGTACTGCTGGAGGTACTCGTCGACGCGGTCGGCGACCCAGAGCAGCGCGAGCTCGCGCAGCGCCGTGAGGTTGCCGGGCCTGAAGTAGTTGGAGAGGGACGCGTCGATGCGGTCGGGCTTGTAGATGTTGCCGTGCGCCATGCGGCGGCGCAGCGCCTGTGGCGACATGTCGACCAGTTCGATCTGGTCGGCGCGGCGCACCACCTCGTCGGGGACGGTCTCCTTCTGGCGCACTCCGGTGATCGACTCGACGACGTCACCGAGTGACTCCAGGTGCTGGATGTTGACCGTCGAGACGACGTCGATGCCGGCCGCGAGGAGCTCCTCGACGTCCTGCCAGCGCTTGGCGTTGCGCGAGCCCGGGACGTTCGTGTGGGCGAGTTCGTCGACCAGGGCGACGGCCGGGGCGCGCTCCAGGGTGGCGTCGACGTCCATCTCGGTGAACGCCGTGCCGCGGTACTCCAGCTCCTTGCGGGGCACCTGTTCGAGGCCGTGCAGCATCACCTCGGTGCGCGGCCGGTCGTGGTGCTCCACGAAGGCGACCACGCAGTCGGTGCCGCGCTCGATGCGGCGGTGGGCCTCGGAGAGCATCGCGTACGTCTTGCCGACGCCCGGTGCCGCACCGAGGTAGATCCGAAGCTTGCCGCGTGCCATGGCCTCATTGTCTTCCCGAAACTGCTGTGTACGCAGCGTCGACCTTACGGCCAACAATTCCGGCATTACGGATGAGGGGGTGCGGGGGTGGTGTCCTTGACACAACCCTGATGCCGAGCCGCTGGACGGCCTCGCGACCGGCCAGGGCGCTGCGTGTGTGCAGTTCGCGCCGTGTGCTCAGTTCGCGACGATCTCTCCGTCGCGCAGTTCCAGGACCCGGTCGGCCAGGTCGAGCAGGGCCGCGTCGTGCGTGGCGACCAGGGCGGTGACTCCCTCGCTGCGGACGACGGCACGCAGCAGCTCCATCACGGCGAGCCCGGTCTCCGCGTCGAGCTGTCCGGTGGGTTCGTCGGCGATCAGCAGGGCGGGCTTGTTGGCGAGGGCGCGGGCGATGGCCACGCGCTGCTGCTGTCCTCCGGAGAGCTCGCCCGGCCGCTGACCAGCATGGTCGGCGAGGCCGACGAGCGCGAGGAGGAGGGCGACCCGCTCCTCACGCGCGCGTGGCTCGGCCTTGCGGAGCCGCAGGGGGACGCCGACGTTCTCGGCGGCGGTGAGGACGGGGAGGAGCCCGAAGGACTGGAAGACGAACCCCAGACGGTCCCTGCGCAGTTCGAGCAGCCCCTTCTCCCCCAGGCCGACGAGCCCCACGCCGTCCACGGTGACCTTGCCCCGGTCCGGGACGTCGAGCCCGCCGACGAGGTTGAGCAGCGTCGTCTTGCCGGACCCCGAGCGGCCCTTGAGGGCGACCAGTTCGCCGCGCGGCACCGCGAAGGAGACGCCCCGCAGGGCGTGCACGGCGGCGGCACCGCTGCCGTAGGTCCGGTGAAGATCCTCTACGACGACCATGTCCTCGGCCATCCTCACCGCTCCTCACCTTGCCCGGTGGCGGGCGCGTCCGGCCACACGCCCACGTGGTCCGGCTCCGCCGTAAGGCGTACCCGCCCCCTCAGGCCGTACCGCTCCACGTACTCCCCCGGCAGCTGCAGCCGCCCCGCCCGGTCCAGAACCGTGAACTCCTCGCCCGTGCCGCCCTGTTCGCGGAGCGTCTCCGTCGACGTGCGGCCGTCGCGGATACGGACCGTGCGGCGGACCTGCTCGGAGACGAGAGGGTCGTGGGTGACGACCAGGACGGTCGCGCCGAGCTCCTCGTTGGCGCGGCGCAGGGCGGCGAAGACGTCCTCTCCGGAGGCCGTGTCCAGTTCGCCGGTCGGCTCGTCGGCGAGCAGGACACGCGGGGAGTTGGCGGTGGCGACGGCGACGGCCACGCGCTGCTGTTCGCCGCCGGAGAGTTCGGCCGGCCGCCGGTCGCGGCAGTGCGCGACGCCGAGCACGCCGAGCAGTTCCGCGGCCCTCTCCCGACGTGCGCGGCGCGGCACGCGCGTGTACTTCATCGGCAACGCCACGTTCTCCAGCGCGGTCAGATACGGCAGCAGGTTGCGCCCGGCCTGCTGCCAGACGAAGCCCACGGTGCTCCTGCGGTAGCCGAGGCGCTCGCGGCGCCCCATCGCGAGCAGATCGTGACCGGCGACCTTCGCGCGCCCCGCGGTGGGCAGGTCGAGACCGGAGAGGATCGACAGGAGCGTGGACTTGCCCGACCCCGAGGCGCCGACCAGCGCCACGCACTCGCCTTCCGCGACGACCAGGTCCAGGCCCTGGAGCGCCTGCACCTCGACCTCGTCGGTGCGGTAGACGCGGACGAGGTTGTCGCAGACGACGAGGCCCTCGTCGTCCGCGGTACGCCCGGCGGCGCGCGCCCGCGCCTCCAGCTCGGCCAGTTCAGTCATCCGCTCTCCCGAGTCGTAGGACGGCGCCGAGCCCCCGGCGCCGTCCGAGCCGGCTCTCCACGCCCACCGCCGCGGCCACCAGGACACAGAGTCCCGCGCTCAGGGCCGCGGTGAACAGCGCGTCGACGTGCCGGTCGGGCGCGGTGGGCCCGCCCGTGAACTCCCGCAGGTCGAGGGCGGGCCCGAGCAGCGCGGGCAGCACGAGCCCGAGCGCGACGCCGCCCACGACGGCCGCGAGCACCAGGGGCAGGAGCTGCAGCAGGTGCAGCGCGGCCGCGGCACGCCCGCCCAGGCCGAGGGTGCGCAGGTAGGCGGTGGTGCGTCCGCGCGCGGGGGCGGACAGGAGCAGTTCGAGTACGAGGGCGAGGAGTGCGAGGAGCACGGCGAGTGCGGTGCACGCGGTGTGCGCCAGGGTCACGGCGGCGATCAGCCGGTCGTCGACGGCCTCGGCCTGTTCCTCGGCGCGGATGCGGAGCTCCCCGCCGGTCGCTCCGGGGGCGGCTCGCGGTACGAGGGAACGCAGCGCCTCGGTGTCCAGGCGCGCGCCGTACAGCAGGAGCGCGGACTCCTCGAAGTCCGCCGCGGCGAAGGCCCGCAGGTCACGGCTGTCGGCGAGGAGCAGGTGCTGCCGGGACTCGGTGGCGCCGCGCACGGGTCCGAGGGCGGCGTCGCCCGCCACGCCCTCCGGCAGCGGTCCGACGACCCGCAGCCGCTGCTCCTTGCCGTGCAGGGTGAAGGTGAGCAGGTCACCGGCGTGCCCCTCGGAGGCGAGCACCCGGATGTCCCGGCCGCCCCCGCCCCGGGTGAGGCCCGCGTCGTCCAGCGCGCGGGCGGCGGCCGAATCCCCAGCCGCCGCGCGCAGCTTCGCCCCGTCCACCCCGACCAGGCTGGAGATCCCGTACCGCCCCCCGTCCTTCCCGCTCACCGGATCGACCCTCAGCTGCCGCACCGTCACCGTTTTCCGCACTCCACGCGCGCGTGCAAGCCGGTCCGCCGTGCCGGGGTCGCGGTCCGCCCCCAGGAAGGAGGCGTCGGCGCCCACCTGCCAGGCCGCCGCGGCGCGCCGCCCCTCCACCAGCGTCCCCGAGACGAGCCCTCCGAAGACGGCACCGGCGAGCGTCACCACCAGGACGAGCAGCGCGAGGCCGCGCGCCGGAGCCTCCTTGGCGGCGCGGGACAGCGCGACGAGCACGACGGTGCCCCGCCCCCGTGCCGACCGTCGCGCCACCGCGCGCACCGGCCAGGGGTAGCACCGCACGAGGACGGCGACCGTCGCGAGCCCCAGCAGCACGGGCACTGCGGCGAGCAGCGGATCGGGCCCGGCCGCTCCTTCCGTGCCCCGGGCCCGCAGCGCGAGGACCCCGCCCGCGGCGAGCAGCAGCACCAGCGCCTCCACCACGACCCGGCGTCCGGCACCGCGCGGCGCGCGCTCCCGCAGCACGGCCCGGTCCCGCACCGCGCACCACGTGAGGGCGGGCAGCAGCAGCCAGCAGAGGAGGGCGACGGCCAGCCCGTCGCCGTACGCGGGTGAGCTCCCCGGCGCCCGCGTCAGGGCCGCGGCCGCGCAGCCGGCACCGAAGCCGAGCAGCGCCGCCGGTGCGCTCTCCACGGCACGCCCCAGGGCGAGCCCGGCGGCCGACGCCCCGCGCGCCCGCAGCAGCCGGTCCCCGTCGAGCCGCCGCCGCACCACGAGCAGCGAGGTCACGACGGCGGCGGTGAGCCCCACGCCGAGCAGCGAGGCCAGGGCGAACGACATCACGACGCCCGCCTGCCGCCACTGGCGCCGGAACTCCTCGAAGACGTCGACCAGTTCGGTGTCGGTCTCCAGCTCCGTCGCGGGATGGGAGCCGAGGACGCACCACTTGCCGCCGTACGACTCCATGTCGCAGAAGGCTTCCTCGGCCGCGGGCGGGTAGCGGGCCATGAGCCGCTGGAAGTCCCGCGCGCCGCGCTCCCCCACGAACCGGCCCGCGACCTCCTCCGCCATGTCGAGCCGCATGTTCCACTCGACGGTGAGCTCGGCGTTCGCCTGGTTCTGCAGGACCTCGGCGCCGCGGGGCGCGATGAGGGCGCCGACGTCCGGGGCGGCCCCTGCCGCGCCGGGCACGGGCCGTGCCAACAGCGGCTGTTCGACCCACAGCCGCATTCCCTCTTTGAAGCCGGAGCCGGAACCGGAACCGGAGCCGGGACCCGTCGCCCGGAAGACCCCGACGAGCCGCCCGACCGCACGCACGTTCTCCATGGCGCCGCCCTGCAGCCCGATCCGCTGCCCGACGCGCAGCCGGAGCGCGTCGCGCGTCCGTTCGGACACGGCGAGCTCCACCACCTGCCCGCGTGCGCGGGGCGCCCGTCCGGCGACGTACGCGCTCCGCCCCGGGGCGTCGGACGCGTACACCAGCGACAGCGAGACGCCACCCGCCACGTCCCCCTCCACCGTGGGCAGTTCGATCCGGGTCGAGTCGTGCACGAGCCCGCCGCGCAGCCGGCCCGGCGAGGCGTTCTCGATGACGGTGGCGTACCTCGCGAGATCGGCCTCCAGATCGCCCTCCTCCCCCGGACGGGGTTGCTCCGGATCGATGCGCGCGCTGTGCACCACACCCGGCGCCGCCCGCTGCACCTGATCGAACCGGTCCGCCAGCGCGTCCCCGCCGAGCCGTTCGAACAGCCCGGGACCGGCAGCGGCGACGGCCACGAGCACACCGATCACCATCCCGAGCCCGACCACCAGCGGCACCCGCCGCCACCACTCACGCCTCACAGCGCGCCCGGACCCCACAGGCCACCGCACCGGCACACCCCACCGACGCCGCTTCACACGTCCTCCCCCGCCCGGAGGACCCGCGCCAGATCCACCCGTCCGAGCAGCCGCGCCGCCACCGTCACGACCGCGCAGATCACCGCCGCGGTCACCCCGGCCGTCACCACCACCCGCACCCACGGCACGGCGGCGACCAGCTCGGGGAAGACCGGCTCCCCCTCCGCGTTGACCGTCACCACCGGCATGATCAGCGAGGCGAGGGCGGCCCCGAGCACCGTGCCGAGCGCCGCCGCCACCCCGGCCAGCGCCAACTGCTCCGTCCACAGGTACGCCGCGAGCTGCCCACGCCGCGTCCCGAGCGCCCGCAGCAGGCCGAACTCCCGCTCCCTGGCCCGCGCGGAGACCACGGTGTGCAGGGCGAACGCGATGACGGCGAAGGCGGGGGCGAGCACCAGGCACAGCACGAGCGCCCCGCGCGCCCCGCGCCGCAGCGGGTCGGCGGCCAGCTCCTTCCTGACCTGCGGGACGTCCACCGCGTGCCCCAGCCGCGGGTCCGCCCGCACCGCCGCCGCGGCCGGTGCGGCGTCCGTGCCCCTGACCCCCACCCACCAGGCGCTCTCCGCCCCCGGCAGCGCCCCGCTCAGGGCCCATTGGGCGGCCATGGCACGGGAGTCGGCGAGCAGCCGCGGCCGGTCGCGCGGCATCCCCGGCACCGCCGCGAGCCGCCCGACGATCGCGACCCGCGCGCTCCCGCCCGTGCTCCCGCGCACCGTCACGGTGTCCCCGACCCGTACCGCCCCGGAGGCCAGCAGCGCGTCGTCGGCGAGCGCGGGCGCGGCCGGGCGGCCCTTGGCGCTGTCCGTGCCGAGCCGCACGCTCCACGTGGGGTACTTCAGCCGCCCGTCCGGGCCGCGCAGCACCGCGTCGATGAGCTTTCCGCGGCCGGGCCGGTCGGCGCAGAGGACGGGCCCGGGCGCCTCCCCTGACGGCGGCCGCCCCCGCTCGCGCCCCCGTTCCCGGGCGGCCCCCGGGCACCCCGCCGCACGCCGGTCGGGCCGGTCGGCCCGCAGGTCGCGCCAGCGCGCCTCCCGCGACAGCCCCGGCATCCGGTCGACGGTCAGGCGGTACGTCCGCCGGACCCGCTCGCCGACCATGCTCAGGTCGATCTGCAGTATGCGGACGCCGTCGCCGCGCGCCCCCACCTTCAGCGGCACGGTCCTGGCCCCGCCCTCCTTGATCACCCCGGAACTCTCGTGGACCAGCCCGTCGCCGTCCTCGAAGAAGACGGTGAGCCGCACGGGTACGACGGTGCCGCCGCCGTCGGCCGTCATCCGCACGCGGAGCGGCAGTTCCCCTTCGGACCCCAGCCCTGCCCCGGCCACCGGCAGGCCGTGCTCGGGGATTCCCTTGCCGAGCGGCGCCACGAGCTCCCGTACGGGCCGGTCCGCGAGGTCGCCGCGCAGCGAAGGCACCGGTCCCCGCTCCGTGTTGATGCCGGTGACGGCCACCGCGTCCTGTCCGACGTACCCCTCCGAAGTGATCACGGGCGTGACGGCCTCGGCGCCCGGCAGCGCCTCGTACGCGGCGCGCCGCTCGCCCGGCGGCACCCCGTCGCCCGGCTCGACGCGCAGGTCGGCGCCGACCTGGAAGGCGGCCTGGTCCCGGTCGCCCCGGTCCAGGACCGCCAGGGCCGTGCTGCTGAGCGCGGCGACCGCCAGGGCGAGCGTCACGACCAGGGCGGGTCCTGCGTGCCGGGCCGCGCGCCGGCCGAGCTGCCAGCCGCCGAGCGGCAGGACGAGGCCGCGGCCGCGCCGCGCGAGCGGGTCGACGACGCGGGCGAGCAGCGGCAGGAACCGCAGGACGAGCAGCGCGGCCGCCACGGTCATCGCGACGGGTGCGAGCACGAGGACGGGATCGACACCCCCGACGCCACCACCGCCGGTGACCGGCGAGCGGTACTGCCGCAGCTGCAGCCAGCCGAGCACGGCGACCGCGGCGAGCGCCAGGTCGGCACCGACCCGCTGGAGCCCGGCGAACCTCGCGATCCGCCACCGGAGCCGGGCCACCGCCCGCCGGTCCCGCACGACCCGCACGGTCGGGACGAGCACCGCGAGGCCGTGCACGACCAGCGCGCCCACGACGGCCGCCCACCCCGCGCCGGTCACCGCCGACGCGGGCACCTCGCCCTCGACGAGCCCGGCGCCTTCGAGCGCGTGCAGCAGCGGCCCGGCGAGGAACGGCGCGGCCAGCCCGGCGGGCACGGCGGCGCAGGCCCACTGCGCGGCCGTCGACAGGGCGATGCGGCGGGGGCCCGCCCCGCGCGCGGCCAGCAACGCCAGCTCGGGGCGGCGGTGTTCGACGAGCCGGCGCGCGGTGAGCACGAGGGCGGCCACGGCGAGTGCGGCGAGGAGCGTCGCGGGGACGTAGAGCCCGGCGCGGGCCACGGCGATCGGTGTGGTGAGCCGGTCGAGCGCCCTGCGCAGTCCGGCCGACAGCGTCAGGTCGTCCCCGCCCGCCTCGCGCGACACGGGGCCCGACCGCGACACGGAACGTGAGGCGTCGCTGCCCGCGAACCGGTCGGCCCGCTCCTGGAGCGCCCCGATGTCCCCGAGCCGCAGCCCGCCCGTCTCGGGCACCCCGAGCCACAGCGCCGTGGTGTCCCCGGCCAGCCCGCCGCTCCCGGCGAAGGCCCGGCGCGGCACGACCGCGATGGAGTCGGGCGTCCCGAACGTACTGCTCAGTGAGGCCCACAGGGCGGGCGAGCGCCCTGCGGCGGCGTACAGCCCGACGACCCGCAGCGGCACCGGCCGTTCGTCCGCGCCCCGCACCGTGATCCGGTCGCCGGGCCGCACGGCGAGCTCCGCGGCGGCGGCCTCGGTCAGCGCGACCTCGGCAGGACCGTCCCCGGGGCGCGGCCACCGCCCGGCCATCGGCGAGGCGTGCCGCGCCACGCCCTGGAGGGCGACGACGGAGAGGGTGGCGTCCTCGCGCGGGCGGCCCGCGGCCTCGGTGACGGCGAGCTCGTCGTTGCGGGCTGCGGGCGCCCGCAGCGCGGACCAGGTGCGGTGGGGCACGTCGCCGTACGTGCGGTCGAGCGCGGTACGTACGTCCCGGTCCAACTCCCCGGCGCCGTCCGCCCGGTGGGGTCCCGCGACCTCGACGACGGCCTCGCGGTCGGCGGCGAGCCTGCGCTGCACCCCGCCCTCGACGGCCTTCTCGGACAGCGCCGCCAGCGCGGCGAGCACGGTGGCGGCGAGCAGCACGGCGAGCCCGGCCGCGCCAAGGACCAGGCCGTGGTGCCGGCTCCCCCGCACTGCCGCGGGCAGGCGTCGTCCCCTCACCGCACCGGTCTCCCCCCGAGTGACCGGCACAGTATGGGCGTACACGAAAGTGGCCCGCAATGGTCCGGACGAACCGGAACCACTGCGGGCCACCAGGCAGTTGAGTACCTGTCAGCGCGCCTCGACGAGTCGGCGCACCTCGGCGGTCAGCGCACCTCGGTGATCTCGGGGCCGCGCTGCAGCTGGCCCATGCCGCCGGAGAAGCGCGAGCCCTCCTGCTGCTCCTGCTGGACACTGCCCTCGGCGACCATCTGCGCGTCGTCCGGCAGCTTCAGGACGATCGGGTCGCGCGGCGCCATCGGGCCGTCGCCGCGCACGACGACGGTGTCCCGGAAGATCTGCTCCAGGAGCCCCGCGGTCTGCGGCTGCACCGCGCCCTGCCCGGAGATCACACCGCGCAGGAACCAGCGCGGGCCGTCGACGCCGATGAAGCGCACGACCTGCACGCCGCCCGTGCCGTCCGGCAGCTGCACCGGGACCTGGGCGCGCAGCTCCCAGCCGAGGGGGCCCTCGACCTCGTCGATGACACCGCCCTGCTGGGTGATGCCGGAGGCGATCTCCTCGCGGACCTCGCCCCAGATGCCCTCCTTCTTGGGGGCGGCGAAGCCCTGCAGCTGGATGGCGCTGTCCTGGAGCACCACGGTGGCCGCGACGATGGCGTCGCCCGCGACCTCCACCCGCAGCTCCATGCCCTCGACACCGGGCACGAAGAGCCCACCGAGGTCCACCCGGCCCTCGCCGGGCTCACGGACCTCGGAGAGGTCCCAGGGACCGTCGGGGCGGGGCTCGGGCTCAAGCCTCACGCGCGAGCGCGCGACGCCGGAGTCGGCGGACTCGTCGCCGTGCACGCCGTCGACGACCTGCTCGTCCGCGCCCGCCGCGTCCTCGGCGGCACTGTCCTTCTTGCGACGTCCGAACACGTCACTGTCCTTCCCGGTCGGATACGACCGATGCGTATCGATTCCCACCCGTTTGTTCGCCCGGGCTCACGCCCGAACCGCTGCCCACGGCGGCATGGCCACCGGTGGACCCGAAGCCCCCCTCGGCCCGCGCCGATACGGGAAGCTCCGCCACCTCCTGGAAGCGAACCTTCTCGACCTGCTGGACGACCAGTTGGGCAATCCGGTCGAAGCGCTCGAACCGCACGGTCTCGCGCGGGTCGAGATTCACCACGATCACCTTGATCTCTCCACGGTACCCGGCATCCACCGTCCCCGGGGCATTCACCAGAGCGACACCGCAGCGGGCGGCGAGCCCGGAACGGGGGTGCACGAAGGCCGCGTACCCCTCCGGGAGCGCGATCGACACTCCGGTCGGCAGCACCGCCCGCTCACCGGGTGCGAGTTCGTGGGACTCCGTCGTGCGCAGATCGGCGCCCGCGTCACCGGGCTGCGCGTACGCGGGCAGCGGTACGTCGGGGTCGACACGCCTGATCAGCACGTTCAGCTCATGGGAAGGCGTCTCGTCGGAGGGCATCACGGGTTCACCTCGAAAGCGCGGGCACGCCGGATCTGGTCCGGATTGTTCATGGCGGCCTGGATCTCCTCCGGGCGGCCGTTGTCGATGAAGTGCTCGACCTTCACCTCGATGAAGAGGGCGTCGGCGCGGACCGCGACGGGCCCCTCGGGGCCGCCGATGCGCCCGGTGGCGGTCGAGTAGATCTTCCGTCCTGCGACGGCGGTGACCTCGGCTTCCAGGAACAGCACGGTCCCCAGCGGCACGGGCCGCACGAAGTCGGTCTCCAGGCGGCCGGTCACGGCGATCACGCGCAGCAGCCAGTTCAGCGAGCCCAGCGTCTCGTCGAGCGCGGTGGCGAGGATGCCGCCGTGGGCGAGGCCCGGGGCGCCCTGGTGCGCCTCCCGCACGGTGAACTCGGCGGTGACGGCGACGCCCTCGCCGGCCCGCGCCGCGAGGTGCAGTCCGTGCGCCTGCCCTTCGCCACAGCCGAAACAGTGCTCGTAGTGGGCGCCGATGAGCTCACCGGGGGCGGGTGCGTCGGGGTGGCGGACGGGCGCTATCGCGTCGGCCGGGGGCGTCAGAGCTGCAGATGTACCACTCACAGGCGCAGACCTTACCTCCGCGTCAGCGCGGCAACCGCACCGTGCCAAGCTTGGTTCCATGCAGCCTTACGAAGAACGCCTGACCGCGCCCCGTTCATGGTGGTTCGCCTCGGTCCTGGTGGGTGTCGCGATGGCCCTGATCATGCTGCCGTTCGGCACCCTGCCGCTCCTCGGCGGCCTGGTCGGCGGCACCGCCGTGGCGGCCGTCGTCACCAGTGCGTACGGCGGTGTGCGCATCCGGGTGGTGGCGGGCTCGCTGGTCGCGGGGGACGCGAAGATCCCGGTGTCCGCCCTGGGCGACGCGGAGGTGCTGACCGGCGAGGAGACCCGCGCCTGGCGCAGCTACAAGGCCGACCCGCGCGCGTACATGCTGCTGCGTGCCTACATCCCCACGGCACTGCGCATCCCGATCACGGACCCGGACGACCCGACTCCGTACGCATACGTCTCGACGAGGCACCCGGAAGAGCTCGCGAAGGCCCTGGTAGCGGTGCGCGAGAGCGCCGCGTAACCGAAGGCGCCCCTTCAGGGGCGCGGAGAACTGCGCGACAAGCCACCACGAACCCGCAGGCCGGACGGCAGGTCAGCGCCCGAGCTCCTTGGGGAGACCGCCCACCCGCAGAGGATCGTCCGGCTTCTCCAGAGGCGGCAGCTCGGGCAGCGCGTCCCACGGCACCTGGCTCCGCCGGAGATCCGCACGGACCTTCCCGGCCAGCTTCTTCGTGTCCCGGCGGTTCATGACCGCCCCCACCGCGGCACCCACCATGAAGGGCATGAGGTTCGGCAGGTTCCGGACCATCCGCTTCATGATCTGCTGCCGCAGCTCCCGCTTCATCTGGCCGCCCAGCGCGGCGTTGAAGGTCGTCGGCTTCGTGACATCGATGCCGCGCTCCTCCGACCAGGAGTTCAGATACGCGGTGCTGCGCTGCTTCAGATTGCCGCCGGGCCGCTGTCCGTAGACCTCGTGCAGCTCGGCGATCAGTTTCAGTTCGATGGCGGCGACGCCGGTGATCTCCGCCGCGAGTTCGGCGGGCATCGCGGGCGGCACCGGCATCATCGCGGCGGCGCCCACTCCCGCGCCCACGGTGGACGTGGCGTTGGCGGCGCCCGCGACGAGCTTGTCCGCGAGCTGCTCGGGGCCGAGGCCCGGGAACTGCTTGCGGAGGGTCGCGAGATCGCGGACCGGGATCCGCGGGGCGTTCTCGATGAGCCGGTCGGCGAGATATCCGATACCGGCCCTGGCGCCGCGCCCGCCCTTGCGCACGCCTTCCTTCACTCCGTGCGTGACAGCGGCGACACGGCCCATCCGGGACCCGCCCCCCGCTTTCCGAGTGGCCCTGGGAGCCTCGTCGGGCGCCGTCGCGTCCGCCACCGCCTCCAGGGCGTTCGCCGGTTCGAGCGAGGCTTCTCCGGTGGCGGAAGAGCCTCGCCCGTCGTCACGTACACCGGCGTCCTGGACGCCGGCCTCGTCCGCTCCGCCCTTGCGGAAGCGGCGCTTCCTGGACGGGGTCGAGCCAGTCACGGCCGACCCCGCCTCAGTCGCAGTCGCGGCAGATCGGCTGGCCGTTCTTCTCCCTGGCCAGCTGGCTGCGGTGGTGGACCAGGAAGCAGCTCATGCAGGTGAACTCGTCCTGCTGCTTCGGGAGCACGCGCACGGCGAGCTCCTCGTTCGAAAGGTCCGCGCCGGGGAGCTCAAGGCCCTCTGCGGCCTCGAACTCGTCGACGTCTACGGCCGACGTCGACTTGTCGTTCCGACGTGCCTTGAGTTCCTCGATGCTGTCCTCGTTGACGTCATCGTCGGTCTTGCGTGGGGTGTCGTAGTCCGTTGCCATGTCGCTCTCCCCCTCTGGGTGTCTGCGGGTGTCTCCAGCGCACGTAACGCGTGAGAGGCCGGACTTGTGCCCGACCCGAGGCGGAGATTTTGCCTCACATCAAGGTCTGTTACTCAATCGACACCCAACCGCACCCCCGAAGAGGTGCTCGGGTTGGATGGCGATCGGACCGTACACGGTCCGAATGTCGCACTTCACGGGCGCCACCCCGTGTACTTCCCGTGATCAAGACCCCCGAAAACCCGGATTTTCCCGGCTTTCCGACGACTTTCACGATCACGGAGAGTAGATGGCCGAAAAATCGGCCATGTGATCGATCGCACATTTCTTCCCCGGGGAAGACCCCCGGAAATTCCGCGCAAAGCGAACACAGTGGCGTGTCCGCTCCCGCGCCTCAGAGGGGCAAGGTGACTCGCATCACGAGGCCACCCCCCTCACGCGGCTCCGCGATGATACGGCCCCCGTGGGCCCGCGCCACCGACCGGGCGATCGACAGGCCGAGTCCCACGCCCTTGTCGCTGCCCGTCCGCTCGGTCCGCAGCCTCCGGAACGGCTCGAAAAGGTTGTCGATCTCGTACGCGGGCACCACCGGGCCCGTGTTCGACACCACCAGGACCGCCTGACCGTGCTGAGCCTCCGTGGTGACCTCGACCCAGCCCTCGTCAGGGACGTTGTACCTCACGGCGTTCTGGACGAGGTTCAGGGCGATCCGCTCCAGGAGGACGCCGTTGCCCTGCACGACCGCCGGGCCGCGCTCGCCGCGGATCTCCACGCCCTTGGCCTCGGCCTCGGCGCGCACCTGGTCGACGGCGCGGTCGGCGACCTCGGCGAGGTCGACCGGTTTGCGCTCCACGATCTGGTTGTCGCTGCGGGCGAGCAGCAGCAGGCCCTCCACGAGCTGCTCACTGCGCTCGTTGGTGGCAAGGAGCGTCTTGCCGAGCTGGTGGAGCTCGGGCGGCGCGCCCGGGTCGGAGAGGTGGACCTCCAGGAGGGTGCGGTTGATCGCCAGGGGCGTGCGCAACTCGTGCGACGCGTTGCCGACGAACCGCTGCTGGGCGGTGAAGGCCCGCTCCAGGCGGTCCAGCATCTCGTCGAAGGTGTCCGAGAGCTCCTTCAGCTCGTCGTCCGGGCCGTCCAGCTCGATGCGGCGGCTCAGGTCCGTGCCGGCCACCCTGCGCGCGGTGCGCGTGATCCGGCCAAGCGGCGAGAGCACGCGGCCCGCCATCGCGTACCCGAAGGCGAAGGCGATCACGGCGAGGCCGAGCAGGGCGAGCAGCGAACGGCTGAGGAGGTTGTCGAGGGCGCTCCGGCGCATCTGGTTGACGCACTCGTTCAGCGCGGCGTTCAGCTGCACCTCCGAGGGGCGCTCCGGGAGCCCCTGGAAATTGGCGCAGGTCTTGCTGGACACCGTGGACTCACCGGTCACCCTGAACGGCAGGTCACTGCCCACGTTCAGCGCCTGGGCGGCGAGCAGGTAGATGATCGACAGGAGCAGGATGCCCGCGATGAGGAACATGCCGCCGTAGAGCAGCGTGAGCCGTATACGGATGGTCGGGCGCAGCCACGGGAACGGCGGTTCGACCTTCCTCGGGTCCCACGTCGGCTTCGGGGGCGCGGCTGGTGGCGCCGGGGTCGCGGCCACCGCCGGTCAGATCCGGTAGCCGGAGCCCGGCACCGTCACGATGACGGCCGGCTCACCGAGCTTGCGGCGCAGGGTCATGACGGTGACCCGGACGACGTTCGTGAACGGGTCCGTGTTCTCGTCCCAGGCCTTCTCCAGGAGCTGCTCCGCGGAGACGACGGCGCCCTCGCTGCGCAGCAGCACTTCGAGGACGGCGAACTCCTTGGGGGCCAGCTGGATCTCCCTGCCCTCGCGGAACACCTCGCGGCGGTTGGGGTCGAGCTTGATCCCGGCGCGCTCCAGGACGGGCGGCAGCGGCACGCTGGTGCGCCGCCCGAGGGCACGCACGCGTGCCGTGAGCTCGCTGAACGCGAACGGCTTGGGGAGGTAGTCGTCGGCGCCGATCTCCAGGCCCTCGACGCGGTCGCTGACATCGCCCGACGCGGTGAGCATCAGGACGCGGGTCGGCATGCCGAGCTCGACGATCTTGCGGCAGACGTCGTCGCCGTGGACGAGCGGGAGGTCCCGGTCGAGCACCACCACGTCGTAGTCGTTGACACCGATGCGCTCCAGGGCGGCCGCTCCGTCGTACACGACGTCGACGGCCATGGCCTCCCGGCGCAGTCCGGTGGCCACCGCATCGGCGAGCAGCTGCTCGTCCTCGACGACGAGTACGCGCACGTGGCTGTCCTTCCTCTGTGCCCCTGCGGGCAGGTCTGTCTTGGGGTAGGCCTCCATCCTGCCCCTTTCGGCCATAAACCGGCTGTAAGGCGGCCTGGCTCCGGGATCGGCGACCGGGAATGCGGGATTTTCTCCGCCGGTTGAGGTTTCTGCGGAACGGAGCCAGGGGAGGACGGCCTTACACCCGCGATCACGCTTTGTATGTGGCGCGCCACGAACCGCTTTTCCAGGGCGGCTTGAGACGTGATCGCCCCACTCCTTGAGGGCACACCCCCGTGCCATCGACCCACGACCCAGCCGAGGGGGCGCAACCATGGACGCATTCACCGCAGGTCTCCTGCAGCGCATAGAGGCCACGGAGTCCGACCTCACGAAGGCCCGTGAGACGGGAGACGACTTCCTGGCCGAGGTCGAGCTGGCGGAGCTGGAAGATCTCCACCGCCTGGCCGCCGAGCACGGTGTCGAGGTGGGCGCACTCCACGCCTGACCGACGCCTCGGGACATGAGCGGAAGGGCCCCGGCACCTGTGGACCAGGTGCCGGGGCCCTTCCGCATGCCCGGGCGGGACACAGGCGCTCAGTCGTGCCAGGCGCCGAGGTCCTCCAGGAGGCCCTGGAGCGTCTCGAAGAGGGCGGGCGGGGCCGCGACGGCCAGCTCGCCCGAGAGGGCCTCTCCGGGGCGGCCACCGGTCAGGGCGCCCGCTTCCCGCGCCACGAGGTCACCGGCCGCGAAGTCCCAGGGGTTGAGCCCTCGCTCGTAGTACGCGTCGAGGCGGCCCGCCGCCACGTCGCACAGGTCGATCGCGGCCGACCCGGCGCGCCGGATGTCCCGCACCTTCGGGATCAGGTGGCGCGCCACCTCGGCCTGCTGGGCGCGGCGCTCGGCGACGTACCCGAAGCCGGTGCCGATCAGCGCCTGGTCGAGCGGCGGTGCCGGACGCACCCGGACGGGCAGGTCGTTCAGGTGGGCGCCCTCTCCGAGGACCGCGCGGTACGTCTCCCCGCGCATCGGGGCGTGCACGACGCCGACGAGCGTCTCGCCGTCCTTGCGGGCGGCGATGGACACCGACCAGTCGGGGCGTCCGTAGAGGTAGTTGACCGTGCCGTCGATGGGGTCGACGACCCACTGGACACCGCTGCTGCCCTCGGAGCTCGCGCCCTCCTCGCCGAGCACGCCGTCGGCCGGCCTGCGCTCGGCGAGGAAGTCGGTGATCAGCTTCTCGGAGGCGATGTCCATCTCGGTCACGACGTCGACGGCGCTGGACTTGGTGGCGGCGACGCCCAGGTCGTCGGGGCGGCCCTCGCGCAGGAAGGTCCCGGCGCGGTGCGCGGCCTCCACGGCGACGGCGAGGAGTTCTGCCTTGAGGTCGGTCACTTCGGTCACCTCGGGAGTCTTACGCGTACGGGCTGTCGGCGCCCGCGGCGGCGGGCTTGGGGGCACGGGCGGGGCAGCAGCCCACCGGGCACAGGTCGTGGCTCGCGCCGAGGGAGCCCAGGGCGCACGGCGTGACGGGCGTGCCGCTCTCCTTGGCGGCCCGCTCCAGGACGAGCTCCCGGATCGCCGCGGCGAACCGCGGGTCGGCGCCGACGGTCGCCGAGCGGCGCACCGGCAGACCCAGTTCCGCCGCCTTGGCCTCGGCCTCGGTGTCGAGGTCGTACAGGACCTCCATGTGGTCCGAGACGAAGCCGATGGGGACCATGACCACGGCGGGTGCCCCGGCCGCGTGCCGCTCCTCCAGGTGGTCGCAGATGTCGGGCTCCAGCCACGGGATGTGCGGGGCGCCGCTGCGCGACTGGTAGACGAGCTGCCAGGGGTGGTCGACGCCGGTCTCCTCGCGGACGGCGTCGGCGATGAGGCGGGCCACGTCCAGGTGCTCCCTCACGTACGCACCGCCGTCGCCGTGCTCCTCGACGGGGCCCGAGGTGTCCGCCGCGGAGTCCGGGATCGAGTGCGTGGTGAAAGCGAGGTGCGCGCCCTCCCGCACGCCGTCGGGGAGATCGGCGAGGGACTTCAGGACGCCGTCGATCATCGGGCGGACGAAGCCGGGGTGGTTGAAGTAGTGCCGGAGCTTGTCGACCTGCGGGAGCTCCAGGCCCTCGGCCTCCAGGGCGGCGAGGGAGTCCGCGAGATTCTCGCGGTACTGGCGGCAGCCCGAGTACGAGGCGTACGCGCTGGTGGCGAGAACCAGGATGCGGCGGTGGCCGTCGGTGACCATCTCGCGCAGGGTGTCGGTCAGATAGGGCGCCCAGTTGCGGTTGCCCCAGTAGACCGGCAGGTCCAGGCCGTGCTGAGCGAAGTCCTTGCGCAGGGCGTCGAGCAGCGCGCGGTTCTGGTCGTTGATGGGGCTGACCCCGCCGAACAGGAAGTAGTGCTGCCCCACCTCCTTGAGCCGCTCCTTGGGGATGCCGCGGCCACGCGTCACGTTCTCCAGGAACGGGACGACGTCGTCAGGGCCTTCGGGGCCGCCGAAGGAGAGCAGCAGCAGGGCGTCGTACGGAGTGGGATCCAGCGCATCGGACATGTCTCCGATCCTGCCACCCGCCACTGACACGCGGAAAACGGCCTCCGCCGACCGGAAAAACACGGTGCGGACGGCCACCCCGGAGCCGTAAGCTGTATGGGCCATCTTTACGCCTTACCGGAGCCCCTCCTCCCGGGAGCCGCTCCGGTCCCTCAGCGGAGTCCCACGTGCCCAGCCCCTACCGCGCCATCTTCGCCGCCCCCGGCACCAAGGCCTTCTCCAGCGCCGGGTTCCTCGGCCGCATGCCGCTGTCGATGATGGGCATCGGCATCGTGACCATGGTGTCCCAGCTCACCGGGCGGTACGGCCTCGCGGGCGCCCTGTCGGCGACCGTCGCGCTGTCCGCCGCGGCGATCGGGCCGCAGATCTCCCGCCTTGTGGACCGGCACGGTCAGCGCCGCGTGCTGCGGCCCGCGACGCTGGTGTCCCTGGCGGCCGTCGCCGGGCTGTTGCTCTGCGCGAAGTTCGAGGCGCCCGACTGGACGCTGTTCGTCTTCGCCGCCCTGGTCGGCTGCGTGCCGAGCGTGGGCTCGATGATCAGGGCGCGCTGGGCCGTCCTGTACCGCGACACCCCGCAGCTCCACACCGCGTACTCCTTCGAGTCGGTGGTGGACGAGGTCTGCTTCATCTTCGGACCGATCATCTCGATCGGTCTGTCCACGGTGTGGTTCCCCGAGGCGGGGCCACTGCTCGCCGGTGTCTTCCTCGCCGTGGGCGTCTTCTGGCTGACCGCCCAGCGGGCCACCGAACCGGTGCCGCACCCGCGCGAGCACCACACCAAGGAGTCGGCGCTGCGCTCCGTGGGCCTTCAGGTGCTCGTCCTCACCTTCGTCGCGACCGGCGCGATCTTCGGTTCGGTCGACGTGGTCACCGTGGCGTACGCGGAGGACCAGGGCCACAAGTCCGCGGCGAGCCTGGTCCTCGCGGTCTACGCGCTCGGCTCCTGCCTGGCCGGCGCGGCCTTCGGACTGCTGCACTTCAAGGGGGCGCCCGCTCCCCGGTGGCTGCTGGGTGTCTGCGCGATGGCCGTGAGTATGATCCCGCTTCAACTGGTCGGGAACCTTCCGTTGCTGGCCGTGGCGTTGTTCGTAGCGGGCCTCTCCATCGCACCGACAATGATCACGACGATGGCCCTCGTCGAGCAGCACGTACCACGCGCGAAACTGACCGAGGGCATGACGTGGGTGAGCACGGGACTCGCGGTCGGCGTCGCGCTCGGCTCCTCCGCGGCCGGCTGGGTCATCGACGCCGCGGGGTCGGAGGCGGGGTACGGGGTACCGGGGGTCTCCGGAGCCGTCGCGGTCGCGGTCGGGTTCCTTGGGTATCGCCGGCTGAAGAGGCCGGTGCCGCAACGGGGAGGGACCCATGAGTACGGGCACGGGCAGCGGGCGGAACACAGCGACGTGGCGTAACTGGGCGGGCAACGTCACCGCGCGACCGGCCAGGGAGGTCACCCCCGCGTCGGTCGGCGAAGTGTCCGCCGCACTGCGCCGGGCCAAGGACGACGGCCTCAAGGTGAAGCCGGTCGGCTCCGGGCACTCCTTCACGGCGGCCGCCGTGACCGACGGCGTCCTCATACGCCCCGACCTGCTCACGGGCATCCGCGGCATCGACCGTGCGGCGGGGACGGTCACCGTCGGGGCGGGTACTCCGCTGAAGCGCCTGAACGCGGCACTGGCCCGCGAGGGCCTGTCGCTCACGAACATGGGCGACATCATGGAGCAGACCGTCTCCGGAGCCGTCAGCACCGGCACGCACGGCACGGGCCGCGAATCGGCCTCGATCGCCGCCCAGATCACGGCACTTGAGCTGGTCACCGCGGACGGCACGGTCCTGACCTGCTCCGCCGAGGAGAACCCCGAGGTCTTCGCCGCCGCCCGCGTCGGGCTCGGCGCGCTCGGCGTGATCACCGCGATCACCTTCGCCGTGGAGCCGATCTTCTTCCTCACGGCCCGCGAGGAGCCGATGACCTTCGACAAGGTCACCGACGACTTCGACGCGCTCGTCACCGAGAACGAGCACTTCGAGTTCTACTGGTTCCCGCACACCGGCAACTGCACCACCAAGCGCAACAACCGCAGCCCCGGCCCGGCGGAGCCGCCCGGCAGGATCAGCGCCTTCGTAGAGGACGAACTGCTCTCCAACGGCCTCTTCCAGGTGGTCAATTCCCTCGGCCGCGCCGTCCCTGCCGCCATACCCGGCATCGCCAGGATCTCCAGCAAGGCGCTCTCCGCGCGTACGTACACGGACATCCCCTACAAGGTCTTCACCAGCCCGCGCCGCGTGCGGTTCATGGAGATGGAGTACGCCGTCCCGCGCGCGGCGCTCGTACCGGCCCTGCGCGAGCTGCGGGCGATGGTGGACCGCTCGCGGCTGCGGATCAGCTTCCCCGTGGAGGTCCGCACGGCACCCGCGGACGACATGGCGCTCTCCACGGCCTCGGGCCGGGAGAGCGCCTACATCGCCGTCCACATGTATCGGGGCACGCCGTACCAGGCGTACTTCGCGGCCGCCGAGCGGATCTTCACCGCGCACGAGGGGCGGCCGCACTGGGGCAAGGTGCACACGCGCGACGCGGAGTACTTCGCCAAGGCGTACCCCCGCTTCGGCGAGTTCACGGCCCTGCGCGACCGCCTCGACCCGGACCGCCTGTTCGGCAACGCCTACCTGCGGCGGGTCCTCGGCGACTGAACCCCGCTCTACGGAGTGGGTGTCCCGCCCTGCTGGGCGTCGCCGTCCGTGCCGGTGCCCGTGCCGCTCGACGGAGTGGGCGTCGGGGTCGGCGTGGGCGTCGGGTCCGTCTTGGAACCGTCGTCTCCGGAGTCGTCGCCCTGGTCCTTGTCGGGGTCCGTGCCGGTGCCCCGGTCCGGGTCGTCCTTCGAACCGGAGTCGTTGCCGTTGCCCGTTCCGTCGCCCTGACCGGTGCCCGGGGTCTCGCCGCCGGTCCCGTTCGGGTCCTGCGACGCGTCGCCGTCACCCTTCCGGGAACCGTCGTCCGGCCCCGTGGTGCCGTTGTCCGAGGGCTGCCCGGACGGTTCCTCGGGGGGCGTGGAGTGCTTCTCCGGAGAGGAGTTGCGGCCCGAGAAGCCGTTGCCGATCGTGGTGCCCTTGCCGCCGCTGAAGTCCTTCCCTGAGACCACTTCGTACGTGGTGATCCCTGCCATGGCGACTCCGAAGACGACCGCCGCGGCGATCAACGGCCGCTTCCAGCTGCGGATCCGCGCGCGGTGCGTGGTGCCCTCGGTGAACTCGTCGGACGGGAGCGGCGGTTCGAGGGCGGTCGTCGGCGCCGGGTCCTGGCCCGTGGTGCGCAGGACGCGCGTGGCGTCGTCCCGGGGCACCAGCTGCGTGGCGTCCAGCTCCGCGGGGTCCACCGGTCCGAGGAGCTGGGTCCTGTCCGCGTCGGCGTCGAGCCCCACCGCCACGGACGGCAGCACCGTCGTGGGATCCGCGTCTCCCGCCGTGGGCAGCACCGTGGTCGCGTCGGCTTCGGCGTCAGCACCCATGTCCGTCGGCTGTGGCCTCCCCCACGTCGTGGTCACGGGGCCCGTCGCGCCGACGGCTCTCGGATAGGCGGCGGTTCTGAACGTCTCGGGCACCTGCTGCGCGGCCGGCACCGGAACCTGCCGTGCCTTCGGCTTGGCGTGCACCGTGACGTCACGTATCTGCTCGCCCGTACGCTTGAAGAAGTGCTGGAAGACGGTGCCGCCACAGGTCGCGATCGCACTGACGACACCGGCGCCGAGGATCGTCCCGTAGACCCCGAGGTTCGAGGCGAGCTTCGCCGCCACGACCGCGGCGATGGCGCTGCCCGCCACCTGCGGCACGCTCAGATCGAGGCGCCGCTTCTCCTCCGGCTCCTCCTGGTCCTTCGACTTCTTGCCGGAATCCGGCTTTTCACGCATCTCCGACCCTTGCCTGCTTTCTCGTTCTTCTCAACCTTTTCTCGGCCGACTGCACGAGACAGGGACGTATGGGCGAAGCGATTAGTTCCGTTTCTGTCTTTTCCGTGAAGTGCGCCACGCGCACGCGGGCGCGACGGGACGGGGCGACCACCAACTCCCTTCCGCCACGAGAACTTCGGCGGCGCGGCGGTCCACCCGCGTGGCCCGAATGGAGTACTGTTGCGAGCCCTGGGTCCGGTCTCCCGCCAGGGTGCCCGGGGCCTTCCAGAACCGCCGGGTGGGGGGCTGACCGCACAGGGTGGCGAAGGTCGTCACTTAGCGTTGCAAAATGGTAACCGTGCCATAACGGCGATCCAGGGCCCCTGCCCGACACGCCGGGCAACTCGGCAAGGTTGTGGCAGGCTGCACCCGGGCAGGCCACACTCGACTAGCGGAAGCAGCGACGCACGTGACGTCGGCAGGCACCACCCGGGAGGTCCCCATGCCCGAACTGCGTGTCGTGGCCGTCAGCAACGACGGCACACGGCTGGTGCTGAAGGCTGCGGACAGCACGGAGTACACGCTTCCGATCGACGAGCGGCTGCGTGCGGCCGTCCGCGGCGACAGGCCCCGACTCGGACAGATCGAGATCGAGGTGGAGAGCCACCTCCGACCGCGCGACATCCAGGCGCGGATACGGGCGGGCGCCAGCGCCGAGGAAGTGGCCCAGCTCGCAGGCATCCCCGTCGATCGCGTCCGCCGCTTCGAGGGGCCCGTGCTCGCCGAGCGCGCCTTCATGGCGGAGCGCGCCAGAAAGACGCCCGTACGCCGCCCCGGTGAGAACACCGGCCCCCAGCTCGGCGAGGCCGTGCAGGAGCGGCTGATGCTGCGGGGCGTCGACAAGGACACCGTCCAGTGGGACTCCTGGCGCCGCGACGACGGCACCTGGGAAGTCCTCCTCGTCTACCGCGTCGCGGCCGAGCCGCACTCCGCGTGCTGGACGTACGACCCGCCCCGGCGGCTCGTCCAGGCCGTGGACGACGAGGCGCGCTCGCTGATCGGCGAGACGGACGACATCTCCGCGCCCGAGCCGAGCTTCCCGTTCGTCCCGCGCATCGCACGGCTCCCCAGGGACCGCCCGGCGGACCGGCCGCTCGACCGCGCCCTGGACCGGCAGCTGGACCGCCCGAGCATCCCGGCCCCGCCCGCCGACCCCGCGGAGGAGGGCACCGGCGCCGGTGGCGCCGTCGCCGAGCAGGAGCGCGACTCCCTGACCAGCCTCCTGGAGGCGGTGCCCAGCTTCCGCGGCGACATGGTCGTGCCCGAGCGCCCCTCGGCCGCGACCACCACGGAGCTGCCGCCGCCCGCCCAGGAGGAGCCCGAGCAGGAGCCGGACGCCGAGGAGCCCCCGGCGGCGTCCGCCGGTGCCGGCGCGGCCTATGCGGACGTCCTCATGCCGCGTTCGGTGGCGAGCCACCGCGACCGGCTCGTCGGCTCCACGGACCGTCAGGCCGAGGCCGACGGGGTGCGGCCGGGCCGCCGCGCGGCGGTCCCCAGCTGGGACGAGATCGTCTTCGGCACCCGCCGCAAGAAGCAGGAGTAACCGTCGGACGGCCACGGTTCCCGCACCCGGAGGGCGCGGGAACCGGCCGCTTCCTACTGCGGGTCGGGGCCCGTCGCCACGGGTCGCGAGGGGTCGGCCGACCACTCCGACCACGAGCCGACGTACAGCGCGGCCGGAATTCCCGCCACCGCGAGGGCGAGCACCTCGTGGGCGCCCGAGACGCCCGAGCCGCAGTAGACGCCGACCTCCGACGTGCCGGCCGTGCCGAGCGCCTTGAAGCGGTCCGCCAGCTCGTCGGCCGGCTTGAATCGGCCGTCCGCCGCGACGTTCTCCGTGGTCGGCGCCGATACCGCGCCCGGGATGTGGCCGGCCACGCGGTCGATCGGCTCGACCTCGCCGCGGTAGCGCTCGGCCGCGCGGGCGTCCAGGAGGAGCCCGGAGCGCGCCAGGGCCGCGGCGGAGTCCGCGTCCAGCAGGTCCTTGCTGTTCGGGGCCGGCTCGAAGGAACCCTCGGCCGGAGCCGTGCCCGCGCCCTGCTCCAGCGGGCCCGTCCAGAAGCCGATGCCGCCGTCGAGGACCCGGACGGACGCGTGCCCCGTCCAGCGCAGCATCCACCACAGGCGGGCCGCCGCCCAGTTCTGGCCACCGTCGTAGACGACGACGGCCCGGTCCTGCGAGACCCCGGCCGCCCGCATCACGGCACCGAACCGGTCCACGTCGGGCAGCGGATGACGGCCACCGGCACCCGCGGGTCCTGCCAGGTCGGCGTCCAGATCGACGAAGACGGCCGACGGAATGTGCCCTTCCTCGTATGCGGAGCGCAGGGAGCCCTCGTGCTGCCAGCGGACGTCGAGCACGACCGGCGGATTCTCGCCCGCCAGCTCGCTCGCGAGTTCGGATGCGGAGATGATGGCATTCATGGCCCCATCCTTGCGTACGGGGTGGTCGTGTCGCCAAGGCCCGGCTACCCTGCCCGCCGGACGTCGCCCGACCACGGGGCGTATGGAACCATGCACGGCCTGTACGGCTGACGATCACCGGCGCACGGACTCGTGTTCACGGATGAGAAGCGGGAAATCGGGCATCTACCGCGGGAAGCCGGACAGAGCGGCGCCGTCGTGGCGCGTGGGACGGCGGGCGGTGCGAGCATCTGCAGGGGCGCGAGTCCGCGCGGAATCGTACGCGCATTCGAAAATGAAGCTGAGCGGTCGCACGATGACCGAGGAGAGGGTGACGATGACCGAGGCGCGGGCGCATGGGGTCTCCCCTGAACAGAGCTCGTCTGGACAGAGCTCGTCGGAGCCCTTCGGGAAAGTTCGGCGGGACGGTGCGTGGACCGGTCTGCGGGACAAGCCCGGAACGCCCTGCTGGGTGAGTCTGATGACGCATGACCTGCGCGCGACCCAGGAGTTCTACGGAGCACTCTTCGGGTGGGAGTTCCGGCCGGGTCCGCAGCAGCTCGGCCCGTATGTGCGGGCCCTGCTCGACGACCAGGAGGTGGCGGGCATCGGCCAGCTGCCCCCGGGGCGTCAGCTGCGCATCGCCTGGACGCCCTATATGGCCACGGACGACGCGGACGCGACGGCGGAGGCGGTGCGGGCCTGCGGCGGCACGGTCGGCGTCGGTCCGCTCGACGCGGGCGAGGCCGGACGGCTGATCATCGCATCGGACCCGACGGGCGCCGTGTTCGGCGTCTGGCAGGCGGCGGCCCACCTGGGCACCGCGGTGGTCGGCAGGCCCGGCACGCCGACCTGGAACGAGCTGGTGACGCTGGAGACGGCGAGCGTCGTCAAGTTCTACCAGAACGTCTTCGGCTGCACCGCGGAGGCCGTCGTCTCGGCCGACTTCGACTATGTGACGCTGTGCGTGGACGACCGGCCGGTCGCGGGCGTGCACGGCGTGGGCCAGGCGCTCCCGCGCGACCGGGGCCCGCACTGGATGACGCACTTCGAAGTCGCCGACGTGGACGAGGCGGTGGAGCGGGTCCTCGACCTGGGTGGTCAGGTCGTCAGACCGGCCTGGGCCGGCAGCTTCGGCCGGATGGCGACGGTCGCCGACCCGGAGGGCGCGGCCTTCACTCTCGTCCGCTCACACACGGACGGCTGAGCCGGGCGCGACGGCTGCCGCGTCGACCGGCAGCACGTCCGGCGACAGGGCTCCCGCCTGCGCGGTCGCCGCCGTCGTCCTGCGCCGGTGGTGGCGGCGGCACAGCACTTCGTATCCCACCTCGTCCGCCGACTGGTTGACGTCGCCCACGACGACCTGGGCGCCCTCGACGACCATCTCGCCGCCTATGGTGCGGGCGTTGTGCGTGGCGCGGGCGCCGCACCAGCAGAGCGCCTCGACCTGCAGGACCTCGACGCGGTCGGCGAGTTCGACCAGGCGCTGCGAGCCCGGGAAGAGCTTGGAGCGGAAGTCCGTGGTGATGCCGAACGCGAAGACGTCCAGGCCGAGGTCGTCGACGACCCTGGCGAGCTGGTCGATCTGGTCCGGCGCCAGGAACTGCGCCTCGTCCGCGATCACATAGTCCGCGCGGCCGCCCTGCGAGAGGTGGTCGACCAGGTGGGCGTAGAAGTCGAAGTCGTCCGCGGCCTCGATCGCGTCGGTGACGAGGCCGAGGCGGGAGGAGAGCTTGCCCTCGCCCGCGCGGTCGTCCCGCGTGAAGATCATGCCCTGGAGTCCGCGGGCGGAGCGGTTGTGCTCGATCTGCAGAGCCAGCGTGCTCTTTCCGCAGTCCATCGTTCCGGAGAAGAACACCAGCTCGGGCATGGGGGGTCGAAGACCTTTCGAGGCTCGGGGGGAGAGGGACGGACGGGGGGCGGGCGCGGACCGGTCAGGAGCGTACTTCGAGGAGCGGGACGAGCTGCTCGACGGGGGTCATCGAGCCGTGCATGCCGACCAGGGCGGACTCCTTGGGCTCACGCTCGGAGGCGATGATCGCCACATCGGCGTGGGCCGCCGCGACGACATCGCCGATACGCCCGTACACGCGTTGATCAATGTGTGGACCGAACCAGCCCGCGGCGATCGCCTCGTCACGTCCGGCCACCCAGAACTGCTCGCCGAGGACCTCCCGCCAGACCGTCAGGACGTCGTTCTCGGCACCCGGCACCGCGTAGACATGCCGGGCTCGCCCCTCGCCGCCGAGGAGCGCGACGCCGGCGCGCAGCTCCCAGTCCGCGTCGAAGTCGACGCGGGACTCGTCGTCGAAGGGGATGTCGAGCATGCCGTGGTCTGCGGTGACGTACAGGGCGCTGCGCGGGGGCAGCTGCTCGGCGAGGCGCTGGACCAGCCGGTCGACGTACATGAGCTGGCCGCGCCAGGCGTCGGAGTCGACGCCGAACCGGTGGCCCTTGCCGTCCACTTCCGCGTAGTACGTGTAGACCAGCGAGCGGTCCCCGGCGGCGAGTTGCTCCGCGGCGAGGTCCATGCGGTCCTCTCCGGAGACCCTGCCCCGGAAGGAACCGCCGCTCAGGGCGACCTTGGTGAGCGGGGTGTGCTCGAAGGTCGGCGAGGAGACCTGCGCGGTGTGCACGCCGGCGTCGTGGGCCAGCTGGAAGACGGTGGGGTACGGCTGCCACGCGTGCGGGTCGGTCCACGGGTTCCAGCGGAGCTGGTTCATCAGCTCGCCGGTCGCGGGATCGCGGACGGTGTAGCCGGGCAGGCCGTGCGCGCCGGGCGGCAGGCCCGTGCCGACGGAGGCGAGCGAGGTCGCGGTGGTGGCGGGGAAGCCCGCGGTGACGGGCCGGCCCGTGCCGCCGCGCGAGCTCCGCAGCAGCGAGGTCAGGAAGGGGGCCTCGGCCGGGTGCGCCTTGAGCTGCTCCCAGCCCAGGCCGTCGATCAGGAAGACGCAGTTCCGGTCGGCCGGGGCGAGTTCGGGGATGACGGGCGTGAAGCCGTCGACGCCCTGGTGGGCGACGAGCGTGGGCAGCAGGTCGGCCAGCGAGCCGATGCCGTACGCGGGCACGGGGGCGGTGTCGAGGGCGAGCGGTTGTACGTCGTCCCAGGCGGGCAGCGACATCAGCGGGCGGTGTCCGCGGTCGCCTCGGACAGGGCCTGGGCGAAGGCGAGGGTCTGCCGCACGGCGTCGGGGCCGTCGCCCGCCTCGCTGACGCGCAGGCTCAGGTCGTCGGCGGTCGAGCTGCCCGTGTACCCGTGGTCCGCCTCGCAGTTGGGGTCGCCGCAGGCCGCGGGCTCCAGGTCGAGGCGCGCGACGGCGCCCCAGCCGATGGTCAGGACGACCTCACGGGGCGGGGTACCGGGAACGTACTTCTCGGGGTTGCCGACGACGCGGCTGACCACGACCGAGGAGATGCGGCCGATCTTGACCGACTCGGTGGAGGTCGTCGCGTACGGCGTCGGGGACGTGCTGTCCGCCGCCTGCTCGTCGGTGTGGCTGACGATGAAGCGCGTGCCGGTCAGGACGAGAACGGTGACGTGCCGGCGCACTTCGTTGGCGTCGAACGTCGTCTCCTGGTGGACCAGGTAGGACCCGATGGCCTCGCCGCCGATCGCGGCCTCCACCGCCTCGGCCACGAGGGCCGGGTAGTAGCCGCTGCGCTCGATCGCCGCGCGCAGCCCCTGGGTCGTCGTACCGGTCTTTGCCATGCCGTCCATCCTACGGCCCGGTGCGGGGCCCACGGTGCCCCGCGGGCCGTCCCGGTGCCGGGAAGGGGTGCTCAGTACCCGGGAAGGGTGCGTGGGCCGAGGTCGTCGCGGGCGGGCGGGGGCGCGAGCCGGACCGATGCGTCGAGCACGGAGAGGCCGCGCTGGGCGACGACCACGGGCTCCAGGGAGACGGTGACCACTTCGGGGTGGTCGTCGACGAGCCGGGAGACCCGCTGGAGCAGCTCTTCGAGGGCCGGGGTGTCCACGGGTGCGGAGCCTCGCCAGCCGAACAGGAGCGGTGCGGTCCGGATGGACCTGACCAGGGAGGCCGCCTCGCGGTCGGTGACCGGGATGAGGCGGTGGGCGGTGTCGCCGAGCAGTTCGGAGGCGGCGCCCGCGAGACCGAACGAGAGCACCGCTCCGGCGGCCGGGTCGATGACCGCGCGCACGACGGTGTCGACGCCGCGCGGCACCATGCCCTGCACGACGGGACGCAGCTCGGCAGGGCTGCCGAAGGCGTCCGTCAACTCCTGGTAGGCCCGGCGCAGTTGCTCCTCGTCGGTCAGGTCGAGGCGCACCCCGCCGAGGTCGGCGCGGTGCCGCAGGTGCGGGGCCGTGGTCTTCAGGGCGACGGGGTAGCCGAGGGTGCGCGCGGCCTCCGCCGCCGCGTCGGATCCTGGCGCGGGCAGGGCGTGTCGTACGCGGATGCCGTAGCGCCCGAGCAGTTCGTGGGCGTCGGCCGGGGCGAGGGTGAGGCCGCGCGGGTCGCCGTCCTTGGCGAGCAGCTCCGCGATGCGGTCGGCGGCGCCGCTCTCGTCGATGTCGTCGTACTCGGGCACCCGCCCCGGCTCGGCGGCCTCGCGCCGCCACTGCGCGTACTTGACGGCTTCGGAGAGGGCGCGGACGGCCCGCTCGGCGGCGGGGTAGGCGGGGATGCGGTACTGGTCCGTGGCGGGCGCCGGCTCGTCCTGGGTGTGCGGGGCGGCTTCCTCGGCGGGCTGCCTGCTGGACGGCGGGGCGGGGGCGTCGGGGCGGGTGCTTGCCGCGGCGGCCAGTGCCTCGGCGAGCCCGCCGAGCTCGACGTGGACCACGGCGACAGGCTTGGCGGGGCAGCCGGCGGCGGCGGCCCGCAGCTCGGTGGCCAGCGTCTCGGGGTCGGTGGCGGCCCCGTCCTCGCCGACCCAGGGGATCGCGTTGACGATCACCGCGTCGCAGCCGTCGTCCGACAGCGCCTCGGCGAGCGCGGCACGGAAGTCGGCCGGGGTCGCCGCCGTCGTGAGGTCGCGGGCCGGCAGCGGCCGCAGTCCGTCGGCGACGCAGGCGTCGTACGTGAGGAGGCCGAGGGACTCGGAGTTCCCGAGGATGCCCACGCGGGGCCCGGAGGGCAGCGGCTGCCCGGCGAGCAGCAACCCCGCGTCGACCATCTCCGTGACGGTGTCGACGCGGATGACGCCCGCCTGGCGCAGCAGCGCGGAGACGGTGGCGTGCGGCAGGCGGGTGGCCTGCACGGCGTGGCCGGTCGGCGTGATGCCGCTGTGCCGGGCGCCCTGGACGACGACGAGGGGCTTGGTGGTGGCCGAACGGCGTGCGAGGCGGGTGAACTTGCGCGGGTTGCCGATGGTCTCCAGGTACATCAGCGTGACGTCGGTGTCCGGGTCCTCGAACCAGTACTGGAGGAGGTCGTTGCCGGACACGTCGGCGCGGTTGCCGGAGCCGACGAACGTGGAGAGGCCCGCGCCCCGCCGGTGCAGTCCGGACAGCAGGGCGATGCCGATCGCGCCGGACTGGGTGAACAGACCGATGCGTCCGCGCGCGGGTGACTGCGGGGCGAGTGAGGCGTTGAGCCGCGTCTCCGGAGAGGTGTTGATGACGCCGAAGGCGTTCGGGCCGATGATGCGCATGCCGTACGAACGGGCCTGGCGCACCAGTTCGCGCTGGCGCTCGCGGCCGAGTTGGCCGCTCTCTCCGTAGCCCGCGGAGAGCACCACCAGGCCGCGCACGCCGCGCTCACCGCACTCGGCGACGGCCTGGGGGACGCGCTCGGCGGGCACGGCGACCACCGCGAGGTCCACGGGCTCCTCGATGGCCGCCACGGAGCGGTGCGCGGCCACCCCGCCGACACAGGCGTCGCGGGCACCCTCGGCCTCCTCTTCGAAGGCGCTGTTCACCGCGTACAGGCGCCCGGTGAAGCCGGACTCCCGGAGGTTGGCCAGCACGCTGCGGCCCACGCCGCCGGGGGCCCGGCCCACGCCGATCACCGCGACCGAGCCGGGCGTCAGGAGGCGCTGCACGGACCGCCCCTCGGCGCGCTGTTCGCGGGCGCGCTGCACGGCGAGCGAGCGGTCGGTCGGCTCCAGGTCGAACTCCAGGCGTACGACGCCGTCCTCGAAGCTGCGCTTCTGCTGGTAGCCCGCGTCCGTGAACACCTTGATCATCTTGGTGTTGGCGGGCAGCACCTCGGCGGCGAAGCGCCGGATGCCGCGCTCCCTGGCCACGGCCGCGATGTGCTCCAGGAGGGTGGAGGCGACGCCACGGCCCTGGTGGGCGTCCTGCACGAGGAAGGCGACCTCGGCCTCGTCCGCGGGCGCGCTGGCGGCCATGCCGCGCTCGTCGATGCGGTCGTAGCGCACGGTGGCGATGAACTCGCCGCCCACGGTGGCCGCGAGGCCGACCCTGTCCACCTGGTCGTGGTGGGTGAAACGGTGCACGTCCTTGGCGGACAGCCGTGGGTAGGGCGCGAAGAAGCGGTAGTACTTCGACTCGTCCGAGACCTGTTCGTAGAAGCTGACCAGGCGGTCCGCGTCCTCGGCCGTGATGGGCCTGATCCGGGCGGTGCCTCCGTCGCGCAGCACCACATCGGCTTCCCAGTGGGAGGGGTAGTCGTGCCGATCGTGCTGATCCGACGGGGTCTGCATGGGGCCAGGGTACGGGTCGCGCGGCCGTCGGGGCCGGGGCAAGCTGGGACGGGTCGAGGCAGTCGGGGCCGGACCGGGTCCGGCAGAGCACCCGTGACGGCATGAGACACTGGTCTAGACAAGTGTGAGACACCTGGAAGGGCAGCAACACATGGCTGAGCGCCGCGTCAACGTCGGCTGGGCCGAGGGCCTTCACGCCCGACCCGCCTCCATCTTCGTCCGTGCGGCCACGGCCGCCGGCGTCCCCGTGACGATCGCCAAGGCCGGCGGCAACCCGGTCAACGCCGGCTCGATGCTCGCGGTGCTCGGCCTGGGCGCCCAGGGCGGCGAGGAGATCGTGCTCGCCTCCGACGCCGAGGGTGCCGACGCCGCTCTCGACCGCCTGGCGAAGCTGGTCTCGGAGGGGCTCGAAGAGCTTCCGGAGACGGTCTAGGACACGTTTCCCGCATTACGTGGATGGGGTCGCCCGGAATTACCGGGTGACCCCATCGACGTATATGGGCGTATGCGTCGAGTGTGCGGGCGCATTCGCTCGAAGAAATAGCTTTCTTCTTGTATACGGAGCCTCCGTTAATTCCGGAGGCTCACTGTGTTTACGGCATGTTGCGAATCCCTCACACGGCCGGCGCGCAGCGCGGGGCGCAATCGGTGGGCGGCCGTCGCCCGTTCGGCGTGAGCGGCGGTGAGCGCCCTGGCCCGCTCCGGGTCCCGGCGGGCGACCGCGTCGAGGATCGCGGCGTGCTCCGACCAGGACTCGACGGGCGCCGCCGGGCTCTCCACGACGTACATCCAGGCGATCTTGTGGCGGAGCTGGGTGAGCAGCGCGCTGAGGCCGGGGCTTCCGGAGGCCTGGGCGAGCGTCTCGTGGAACCAGCCGCCCAGGGAGCGCAGATCCTCCCCCAGGCCGCCCCTTGAGCGCTCCTGGCCCAGCCTGACGAGTCCGCGCAACACCTTCAGGTGCGCGTCCGTGCGGCGCTGCGCGGCGCGCGCCGCGGCGAGCGGTTCGAGCAGCGTCCTGACCTCCAGGAGGTCGGCGGCCTCCTGTTCGGTGGGCTCGGCGACGCAGGCGCCCGCGTGCCTGCGGGTGACGACGAAGCCCTCGGCCTCCAGCGTGCGCAGGGCCTCGCGCACGGGCACCCGGGAGACGCCGTAGCGACGGGCGAGGAGTTCCTCGGTGAGCCGGCCGCCCCTTTCGTGGACACCGGCGACAATGTCGTCCCGAATGGCCGTGCATACCGAGTGCGCGGGAACGCTCATGATCGGACCTCCGCCTTAATCCCCGCGAAACGCGGTCGACCGACGCTCATTCAGTGACTCTATTGCAGAGCGTCGGCATTTCCGACGGCGGGCCGGAATCCATGGATATCTTTTGGCCAAGGGCGGAACGAACGAGGGCAACGCGAAAGCCCCGGCTCTGGGCGAGCCGGGGCTTTCGGAACTGTGCGGGGGTCCGCCGTCCGTCAGACGTTGACGCCGTGCGAGCGGAGGTACGCGACCGGGTCGATGTCCGAGCCGTACTCCGCGCCGGTGCGGGCCTCGAAGTGGAGGTGCGGGCCGCTGGAGTTGCCGGTGGAGCCGGAGAGGCCGATCTGCTGGCCGGGGGTGACCGTCTGGCCCACGGTGACGCCGAGGGACGACATGTGGCCGTACTGGGTGTACGTGCCGTCGTTCATCTTGATGACCACGTTGTTGCCGTAGGCGCCGCCCCAGCCGGCCTCGACGACGGTGCCGGAGCCGACCGCGTGGACCGGGGTGCCGGACGCCGCGTGGAAGTCGACACCGGTGTGGCTGCCGGAGGACCACATGGCGCCACCGGTCTGGTAGCCCGTGGAGACGTACGAGCCGCTGATCGGGGAGACGTAGGCGTTCAGGCGCTTGCGCTCGGCCTCGCGGGCGGCGCGCTCCTTGGCCTCGCGTTCCTTCTTGGCCTTCGCCTTGGCCTCGGCCTCCGCCTTGCGCTTCTCCTCGGCGGCCTTCTTCTTGGCGGCCTCTTCGGCCTTCTTGGCGGCAGCGGCGTCGTCGGCGGCCTGCTGCTGCGCCGCGGCCTGCGCGTCGATGCTCGCGGCGAGGGAGTCGCCCACGGATATCGCCTGGGTCAGGCCGGTGTGCTCCATGGCCGCTTCGTCGGGGGCGGCGAGCGCCGGGGCCGCGAGGCCGCCGATGACACCGGTGGTGGTGAGCGCGGCGACGCCGGCGACGTTCGCGGTGGTACGCGTGAGGCGGCTCGGACGACGGTGCTTCCCGGTGGCACGGGTGAACGCCATGTGGCGGGTGATCCTTTCCTTCCTTCTCGCCTACCGGGTTAGCTGACGGGTTCGGAGCAGGAAGGTCTCCTACGGATCCCTCACCTCACGGCAAGGTGCCCGATTCACCCCAGGGGACATGTGGGTCCCCGGCTCCCCTGGCTCGCGCCGTACGGGGACTCGGCGATGACTGTCCGGTGCCGCGGGTGCGGCGTACTGCGCGACGAACAGCCGGGTCGACGCTAAACGGGCCGCCTTCAATCGACAAACAGAAGTCGTCTTTTGTAGCGCACGCCACACGGCAGACAGGCAACCACCATACGAATTCGGACATATGAGGACCCCGGCGCCCGAAGCGGTCACCAGGGTCCCGATATGTCCTGACTGTCACTCAGCCTGGCCTGTAACTCAGCCTGGTCTGTCGCTCAGCCGGTGACCACACTCACTTCGCCGATGCCGAGCGCTCTGACGGGCTCCTCGATCTGCGCGGCGTCCCCGACCAGGATCGTCACCAGACGGTCCGCCGGGAAGGCGTTCACGACGGCGGCGGTGGCCTCCACGGTGCCGGTGGCGGCCAGCTGCCGGTACAGCTGCGCCTGGAAGTCGTCCGGCAGGTTCTGCTCGACCTGGTCGGCGAGGGTGGCCGCCACGGAGGCCGCCATCTCGTACTTGAGGGGGGCGACGCCCACCAGGTTCTGCACGGCCACGTCACGCTCGGCGTCCGTCAGGCCCTCGGCGGCGAGGACGCGCAGGACCTTCCACAGGTCGTCCAGCGCCGGTCCCGTGTTCGGGGTGTCCACGGAGCCGCTGATGGCGAGCATCGCGGCGCCCGAGCCGTCCGGCGCCGAACGCAGGACCTGACTGAACGCCCGTACGCCGTAGGTGTATCCCTTCTCCTCGCGCAGGACACGGTCGAGACGCGAGGTGAGGGTGCCGCCCAGGCAGTACGTACCGAGAACCTGGGCCGGCCAGACGCGGTCGTGCCGGTCGGCTCCGATGCGGCCGATCAGCAGCTGCGTCTGGACCGCTCCGGGGCGGTCCACGATGACGACGCGGCCGCGGTCGTCTGCGGTCACCGGCGGCACCGGGCGCGGCTCGCCCGGGGAGCCCGTCCAGGCGCCGACGGTGTCCGCGAGGACGGCGTCCAGGTCGGTCCCTGCCAGGTCGCCGACCACGACGAGGGTGGCCGTGGCGGGGCGGACGTGCTTCTCGTAGAAGGCGCGCACCGCCGCCGAGTCGATGGCCGCGACCGTCTCCTCGGTGCCCTGGCGCGGACGCGACATGCGCGAGGTCGCGGGGAAGAGCTCCTTGGAGAGCTCCTTGGCCGCGCGGCGCGCCGGATTGGCGGCCTCGTGCGGGATCTCGTCCAGGCGGTTGCGGACGAGCCGCTCGATCTCGCTGTCCGCGAAGGCGGGGGCCCGCAGGGCGTCGGCGAGCAGGCCGAGCGCCTTGGGGAGCCGGGAGACCGGGACTTCGAGGGAGACGCGTACGCCGGGGTGGTCGGCGTGCGCGTCCATGGTGGCGCCGCAGCGGTCGAGCTCGGCGGCGAACTCCTCGGCGGAGTGCTTGTCGGTGCCTTCATTGAAGGCCCTCGCCATGATCGTGGCGACGCCGTCGAGGCCCTCGGGCTCGGCCTCCAGGGGCGCTTCGAGGTTGATCTCGACGGCGACGACCTGCTGACCGGGGCGGTCGCAGCGCAGCACGGTGAGGCCGTTGGGCAGCGTGCCGCGCTCGGGCGCCGGGAAGGCCCAGGGCCTGGCGGGGCCCGCCTGGGGCTGGGGGTGGAACTGCATCGTCGCGGCCTCGGTCACTTCGCCGCCTCCTCTTCTTCCTCAGCGGCCTCTGCGCCCTCGCCGGCGGCAGTCACGGGTTCGTACACGAGCACCGCGCGGTTGTCGGGGCGCAGGCGGGCCGCGGCGACCTCCTTGACCTCTTCCGCCGTGACGTCGAGGACGCGCTGGACGGCGGTGAGGGCGAGCTGCGGGTCACCGAACAGGACGGCGTACCGGCAGAGTTCGTCGGCGCGTCCTGCGACCGTCCCGAGCCGGTCCAGCCACTCGCGCTCCAACTGCGCCTGGGCGCGCTCCATCTCCTCCGGAGTGGGGCCCTCAGCGGCGAAGCGGGCCAGCTCCTCGTCGACGGCGGCCTCGATCACGGGGACCTCGACGTCGCCGGACGTCTTCACGTCCAGCCAGCCGAGCGAGGGCGCCCCGGCGAGACGCAGCAGGCCGAAGCCCGCGGCGACCGCCGTACGGTCCCGGCGGACGAGGCGGTTGTAGAGCCGGGAGGACTCGCCGCTGCCGAGGACGGTGAGGGCGATGTCGGCCGCGTCGCACGCGCGCGTGCCGTCCTCCGGGAGGCGGTAGGCGGCCATCAGGGCGCGGGCCGGGACGTCCTCCTCGACGACCTCGCGCAGCTCCTCGCCGATGCGCTCGGGCAGGGACCCGTCGCGGGGCGGCTGCTTGCCGTCGTGCCCGGGGATCGACCCGAAGTACTTCTCGACCCAGGCGAGCGTCTGCTCCGGGTCGATGTCGCCGACGACCGAGAGGACGGCGTTGTTGGGCGCGTAGTACGTGCGGAAGAACGCGCGCGCGTCCTCCAGGGTGGCCGCGTCCAGGTCGGCCATGGAGCCGATCGGCGTGTGGTGGTACGGGTGGCCCTCCGGGTACGAGAGGGCGGTCAGCTTTTCGAAGGCCGTGCCGTACGGGACGTTGTCGTAGCGCTGGCGGCGCTCGTTCTTGACGACGTCGCGCTGGTTCTCCATGGACTCCTCGTCGAGGGCGGAGAGCAGCGAACCCATCCGGTCGGCCTCAAGCCAGAGGGCGAGCTCCAACTGGTGGGCGGGCATCGTCTCGAAATAGTTGGTGCGCTCGAAGCTCGTCGTGCCGTTGAGCGAGCCGCCCGCGCCCTGGACCAGCTCGAAGTGGCCGTTGCCGTGCACCTGCTTCGAGCCCTGGAACATGAGGTGCTCGAAGAGGTGCGCGAGGCCGGTTCGCCCCTTGACCTCGTGGCGTGAGCCGACGTCGTACCAGAGGCAGACCGCGGCGACGGGGGTCAGGTGGTCCTCGGAGAGCACCACGCGCAGGCCGTTGGCCAGCCGGTGCTCGGTCGCTGTCAGGCCGCCGGAGCCGGCCTCGGCTGTGGCCGTGTGACCCATGGGCATGTACGTCCCTTCGATCGCTAAAACATTGCTGGTTCTGCCAGTCCTGCCACTGTATGCAAGCGTGCGGACACCTGACGAAGTTCCCGGTCCGCCCTCGGCGTAGTCGCGCGTGACACCGCCGGTGCACGGGTCGTGGTCGGCGTTGTCAGTGGGACAGTCCACAATGGTCGGCGTCAGAACCCGCACTTGCTTGGTGAAGGAGCCGCAGCAGCGATGGCCCGCCGCAGCACGAAGACCCCGCCGCCCGACGACACGTACGAGGAGAAGATCCTCGACATCGACGTAGTCGACGAGATGCAGGGCTCCTTCCTTGAGTACGCGTATTCGGTCATCTACTCCCGCGCCCTGCCGGACGCCCGCGACGGCATGAAGCCGGTGCACCGCAGGATCGTCTATCAGATGAACGAGATGGGCCTGCGCCCCGACCGCGGCTATGTGAAGTGCGCCCGCGTCGTCGGCGAGGTCATGGGTAAGTTGCACCCGCACGGAGACGCGTCGATCTACGACGCGCTGGTGCGCATGGCCCAGCCCTTCTCGATGCGCCTCCCCCTGGTCGACGGCCACGGCAACTTCGGCTCCCTCGGCAACGACGACCCGCCGGCCGCCATGCGGTACACCGAGTGCAAGATGGCCGACGCCACCTCCTTGATGACGGAGTCGATCGACGAGAACACCGTCGACTTCGAGCCGAACTACGACGGCCAGGAGATGGAGCCCTCCGCCCTCCCGGCCGCGTATCCGAACCTCCTGGTCAACGGCGCGTCGGGCATCGCCGTCGGCATGGCGACGAACATGCCGCCGCACAACCTCGGCGAGGTCATCGCCGCCGCCCGCCACCTGATCAAGCACCCGGGTGCCGACCTTGAGACCCTGATGAAGTACGTGCCGGGTCCCGACCTGCCCACGGGCGGCCGGATCGTCGGGCTCAACGGCATCAAGGACGCGTACGACACGGGCCGCGGCACCTTCAAGACCCGCGCGACGGTCTCCGTGGAGAACGTGACGGCGCGCCGCAAGGGCCTCGTCGTCACCGAACTGCCCTTCACCGTCGGTCCCGAGAAGGTCATCGCCAAGATCAAGGACCTGGTCGGCTCGAAGAAGCTCCAGGGCATCGCGGACGTCAAGGACCTCACCGACCGCTCGCACGGCCTGCGCCTGGTCATCGAGATCAAGAACGGCTTCGTCCCCGAGGCCGTCCTGGAGCAGCTCTACAAACTGACGCCGATGGAGGAGTCCTTCGGCATCAACAACGTCGCGCTGGTGGACGGCCAGCCCCTCACCCTCGGCCTCAAGGAGCTCCTTGAGGTCTATCTCGACCACCGGTTCGACGTGGTGCGCCGCCGCAGCGAGTTCCGCCGCGGCAAGAAGCGCGACCGCCTGCACCTGGTCGAGGGCCTCCTGGTCGCTCTCCTGGACATCGACGAGGTCATCCGCCTCATCCGCTCCAGTGACAACAGCGCGCAGGCCAAGGAGCGCCTGATCGAGCGCTTCTCGCTCAGCGACATCCAGACGCAGTACATCCTGGACACGCCGCTGCGCCGCCTCACCAAGTACGACCGCATCGAGCTGGAGTCCGAGCGCGACAAGCTCAACGGCGAGATCGACGAGCTGACCGGCATCCTCGACTCGGACGCGGAGCTCCGCAAGCTGGTCTCCTCCGAACTGGCCGCCGTCGCCAAGAAGTTCGGCACCGACCGGCGCACGGTGCTCCTGGAGTCGGCCGGCTCCCCGGCCGCCACGGTCTCGCTCCAGGTCGCGGACGACCCGTGCCGGGTGCTCCTGTCGTCGACGGGCCTCCTGGCCCGCACGGCCAACGGCGACCCCTTCGCCGACGGCGACACCAAGCGCGTCAAGCACGACGTGATCGTCTCGGCGGTGCCGGCGACGGCGCGCGGCGAGGTGGGTGCGGTCACCTCCCAGGGGCGGCTGTTGCGCCTCTCCGTAGTGGACCTTCCCCAGCTGCCGGAGACGGCGAGCGCGCCCAACCTCTCCGGAGGAGCGCCCGTCGCGGAGCTGCTCACCCTGGAGAAGGACGAGAAGCTGATCTGTCTGATGACGCTCGACGAGTCCTCGCCGGGCCTCGCGCTCGGCACCGAGCAGGGCGTCGTCAAGCGCGTGGTCCCCGACTATCCGTCCAACAAGGAAGAGTTGGAGGTCATCACCCTCAAGGACGGTGACCGGATCGTCGGCGCGGCCGAGCTGCGCACCGGCGAGGAGGACCTGGTCTTCATCACGGACGACGCCCAGCTCCTGCGCTACCAGGCCTCGCAGGTCCGTCCGCAGGGCCGGCCCGCGGGCGGCATGACGGGCATCAAGCTCGCCGACGGCGCGAAGGTCATCTCCTTCGCCGCGGTGGACCCGGCGGTGGACGCGGTGGTCTTCACGGTGGCGGGCTCGCGCGGCACGCTCGACGACTCGGTGCAGACGACGGCCAAGCTCACCCCGTTCGACCAGTACCCCCGCAAGGGGCGCGCCACGGGCGGCGTGCGCGTCCAGCGGTTCCTGAAGGGCGAGGACTGCCTGAGCTTCGCCTGGGCGGGCCCGACGCCGCCGCGCGCGGCCCAGCGCAACGGCTCACCGGCGGAGCTGCCGGAGATCGACCCGCGCCGTGACGGCTCGGGCGTCTCGCTCGGGAAGCCGGTGACGGCGGTGGCCGGACCGGTGTAGCCACGGAGGCCGGGCGGCGGGGGCTACGCCTCCTCGTCAGGCTCCCGCACATAGCGCAGTACGCCCCACATGCCACGCTCGTCGGCCTGTGGGGCGTCCTCACGACAGGCCTCCAGCTGCTTCTCCAGAGCCGGTACGTCGATGTGCGACCCGATGAGCACGAGCTGGGTCAGCCGCGGCTCGTCCGGACCCCACGGCTCCGGATAGAAGCGCAGGAACCGTCCCACGGCGTGCACCTCGTACCGGTTGCGCGGGTCGGCGGGGCCGAAATCGACGTACCCCTTGATGCGGTAGAGCCCTTCGGGACGGCTGTCGAGCAGGGCCATCAAGGCGCGCGGCCCCATGGGCACGTCCGAGGTGAAGGCGAGGCTTTCGTAAGCGGAGTGCAGGTGGCCATGATGACCGCCCTCACCCTGTCCCTCGTCCTCGTCCTCGTCCGCTTCGTGGTCGTGCAGGTCGTCGAAGGAGAGCTGTCCGACCCGCTCCCCCACCGGCGCCCGGTCGAAGAAGAGCTCGACGTCGACGCGGCCGTAGGAGGCGGCGACGACGGCCGCGCGCCCCGCGAGCCCGCGGACGACATCGAGGACGCGCTCGCGCTCCTCCGCGGGCACACGGTCGGTCTTGTTGACCACGACGAGATCGGCGATGCCCAGGTGCCGGTCCACCTCGGGGTGCCGCTCCCTGGTGGCGTCGAACTCGGCCGCGTCGACGACCTCGACGAGCCCTCCGTAGACGATGTGCGGGTTCTCGCTGGCGAGCAGCATCTTCACGAGCTCCTGCGGCTCGGCGAGGCCGCTCGCCTCGATGACGATGACGTCGATCCCGGCGGCGGGCCGGGCGAGCCGGTCCAGGTACTCGTCGAGCTCACTGGCGTCCACGGCACAGCACAGACATCCGTTGCCGAGGGAGACGGTCGAGTCGCCGAGCTGACCCGCGACCGACATGGCGTCGATCTCGATCGAACCGAAGTCGTTGACGATCGCCCCGATCCGGGTGCCGCCGCTGCGGTGCAGCAGATGGTTGAGCAGGGTCGTCTTGCCCGAGCCGAGGAAGCCGGCGAGGACGACGACCGGGATCTGCTGCTTGTTCAACGCGGGCCTCTCGTGTCGACGCTGGTACGGACCGCGGCGGATCCCGTACGACGAATGAAGACCGGCCAAGGATAGGCGCGCGTAGCCGGGCCGCGAAGTGAACGATTGTTAGCGGCGCTCGCGGGGCACACGTTAGGCACGGCGCCGGGACGCGCGACTGCTTCTGCCCCCCGTGCGCCGCCGTGCCACCTCCCCGCCGATCAGAGCCGCTCGGCAGTCTGGGAGACGGCAAGCGCACCGCCCATCGCTCGCCGGTCCGCTCCCTGTCGACCCGCACCCGACGACCGGCGGACGGTCGCCCGAATCGGGGGTTGACATGTTCACAAAGATGCACGCGGCAGAAATGCTGCGCTGCGTTGTCACAGCAGGGCTCGGCATCGCCGCGGGCGCCGTCGCCACCTCGGCCGCGCAGCGACGCTCCTTCGACGCGCTCGACGAGCGGCTCAGGTGCCTGGAGCGGTCGGCGCGGACCCAGCGCCACACGAATCTGGCCTGCCAGCAGCGGCTCCACTGGGAGTTGCTGAGCAAGGCCATGGACGACGCCGACCTCGCCGAGGTCCTCGACGCCTACGGAGAGGGCGTCTCCGCCAAGCGTCAACGGCAGTACCTCTACGCCAACGCCATGTACACCAACATGGTGCTCAACTACCGCCTCGGGAACTTCACCCGGGAACAGTTCTACGGTTACGCCCGCGGCATGCTCCAGAACCCGATCGTCCGGGAGTACTGGCACGCGACGCAGCCCCACCGGGCGACGCTGGACAGCGCCACGGAGGAGGCCCAACTGGGCCTGTTGGTGGACGACCTCCTACGGCAACTGGAGGAGGCGGACATCGATGACTGGTGGGTGGTGGGCGAACCACCGCCGTCCGATTCCGCCTGAGCCCACCTGGGGGAACACGGACACTCCGCTCGTGTCGCGAACACTGCCCGTAACCAAAGTTGGCACTGTGACGTTCTGCAGTGCCAGACGGTGAACGCCAGATTCACGCGCGTTCACCCGCGCGGGACTGCACCACCACAAGAGCGCCGGTGTTGCACCCGTTTGTCTGCGAGTCCGCGAGTCCTTCGACCCGGGTCTCACGGCGCGGCAAGACGCGTCGGCCGCGAGATCAAAGGGAAACGACAGTGAGCCAGATCATCCGTCGGATCGGGGCGTCTCCTCGTGCGCGAGGCTGTGCGACAGGCCAGAACTGCCCCGACATCTTCGAACTGTCCGACGGAAGCTTCGCTGTCATCGGCACCGACGTCACGGCCACACTGGACGCGGGCCTCCCCGCCGACGCCTCGCGAGCCGACTACGAGCGCATCGTCACGATCTCCCGCGAGACGCTCATCCGGGCCAAGGCCGACATCCCCGACGCCTGACACCCGGCCCGGCGCCCAGGGTGCCGACGCTCTCGGAGCGCCCGCACCCTGAAGTGATCCCGGTCAGCCGCGCGGGGGCGTCGGCGTCGAAGGAACCGGCACCGGAGGAACCGGCACCGGAGGAGCCACTCCCACATACCGCGCCGCCGGCCGGATGATTTTCGGGTCGCGGGCCTGTTCCAGGATGTTGGCGCTCCAGCCGACCACGCGTGCCGAGGCGAACGTGGGCGTGAACATCTCGCGGGGCAGCCCGCACAGCTCCATGACCACGCCCGCGTAGAACTCCACGTTCGTGTGGAGTTCGCGCCCCGGTTTCAGCTCCGCGAGGATCGCCTCGACGTGCCGTTCGACCTCGACCGCGAACTCGACCAGCTCGCCGCCGAACTGCTGGGCGATGCCCCGCAGCATGCGCGAGCGCGGGTCCTCCGTGCGGTAGACGGGGTGGCCGAAGCCCATGATGCGGTCCCCCGCAAGGACGCGCCCGCGGATCCAGCCGTCGATGCGGTCGCGTGTGCCGATCGCGTCGAGGGTGTCGAGGGCGCGGCTCGGCGCACCGCCGTGCAGGGGACCCGACAGCGCGCCGACCGCGCCCACCAGGCAGGCCGCCACGTCCGCGCCGGTCGAGGTGATGACCCGGGCGGTGAACGTGGACGCGTTGAAGCCGTGGTCAATCGTTGAGATCAAGTACTGCTCGATCGCCCGGGCACGGGTGGCGTCGGGCTCCGAACCGGTGAGCATGTAGAGGTAGTTGGCGGCGTACGACAGGTCGTCGCGGGGTTCGACGGGGTCGAGGCCCTGGCCGAGCCGGTACAGCGCGGTGAGCAGCGTCGGCACGACGGCGGACGCGGCCAGGGCGTCCGCGCGGCGCCGGTCGTCGTCGATGTCGTACACCGGGCGGAAGCCCTTCGACGCCCCGAAGAGCGACAGGGCGGTGCGGAGTCCGGAGAGCGGACCCGACAGCGCACTGGCGCGCGCCACGGCGGGCAGCGCGGCGCTCACCTCCGCGGGCAGGTGGCGCAGCGACGCCGTGTGTGCGGCGAAGGCGGCGCTCTGCCCGGCGTCCGGCAGCTCGCCGTGGAGCATCAGGTGCCACACGTCCTCGAAGCTGCGGCTCTGCGCGAGCTCGACGGCCGAGTACTGGCGGTAGTGGTAGAAGCCCTCGTATCCCCTGACGTCTCCGACTCGGGTCTCGGTGACGACGACACCCGCGAGTCCTCGTGGGACCTCCACGGGCTCGGCGGGGGTGGCGGCGGAGCCATTGATCGGCATGTTGTTCCTCGACTTCCTACCTGGACTTGATCCGACTGTCCATGCTTGACTCCGACCCTGTCAATATTGATTGAATCAATGTGAATATACAGACGTCAGGATGCGGATACGGTGACGCCCATGACGGATCAAGGAACGACGCACGAAGGCCGGCGGCTCAGCACCAAGGAAGCCGCCGAGCTGCTCGGCGTGAAACCCGAGACCGTGTACGCGTACGTGAGCCGCGGCCAGCTCAGCAGCCGCCGCGGCCCGGGGTCCCGGGGCAGCACGTTCGACGCCGGGGAGGTCGAGGCGCTGGCGCGCAGGAACAGGCGGGACCCCGCGACGCCGACCACGGGCAACGAACTCTCCGTGCGCACCCGCATCACGCTCATCGACAAGGACCGCTACTACTTCCGCGGTGTCGACGCCGCTGAGCTCGCCCTGAACCACTCCTACGAAGAGGTCGCCGAGTGGCTGTGGACCGGCGTCCTGCGCCCCGGCGTCAGCTTCACCGCCCCTAAGGAGACCGTCGCCGCGGCCCGTCGCGCCGTCAACGCGCTGCCCGAGCACAGCGGACCCACCGACCGGCTCCGCGTCGCCGCCATCTCCGCCGCGGCCGCCGACCCGCTCCGCTTCGACCTCTCCGAAGAGGCGGTCATCGGGACCGCACGCACGCTGATCCCCACCCTCGTGGCCGCGCTGCCACCGGTCCTGCCCGGCCACCGCGACGAGGGTCCCCTGGCCCGCCGCCTGTGGGCGCGGCTGACCGGCGGCAAGCCCGACGAGGCAGCACTGCACGCGCTGGACACGGCGCTCGCGCTGCTCGTCGACCACGACCTGGCCGCTTCGACGCTCGCCGTCAGGGTCGCGGCCTCGGCACGCGCCCATCCCTACGCCGCGGTGTCGGCGGGGCTCGGCGTCCTGGAGGGTCCCCTGCACGGCGCGGCGAGCGGGCTCGCCCACCGCATGCTGCTCGACGTGCTCGACCGGGGCAGCGCGAGCCCGGTGGTCGCCGACGAACTCCGTGCCGGCCGCCGCGTCCCCGGCCTCGGCCACCGCCTCTACCCCGGCGAGGACCCGCGCGCGCAGGCACTGTTCGCCCTCCTGGAGGTGATGCCGAAGGCAGGACCCGCCCTCGCCGCGGCCCGCGACGTGGTGGCCACCACCGCCCGCCACACCGACCTGCGAGCCAACGTCGACCTGGCGCTGGCCGTCTTCACGGTCTCCTCGGGCATGCCGGCGGAGGCGGGCGAGACGATCTTCGCGGTGGCGCGCACGGCGGGCTGGATCGCGCACGCCTTGGAGGAGTACGAGGAACGCCCGCTGCGCATGCGCCCCAGCGGCCAGTACGTCGGCCTGCGTCCGCCCCGGCCGATGCCCTCTCCGGAGGTGTGAATCACCGGACGGGGTCGCAGGTTAGGCTCGCCTGTGTGAGTACGTGCGCGACTGCCTCGCGGGACCTGGCCGAGCCTCTCGCGGGGACCGCCGCCACCGCCAGGACATGGCTGCTGCTGGAACAGCCGGGCCCCTGGGGCGCCAAGGCACTGAAGTCCAGCCACCTCGACCCGGAGGTCGGCCGCGCCCTGGAGAAGGCCGCTGAGGGAACCGGCGTGCGCATCGCCCTCATCCGCCGCCCCGGACACCACCCGGACCGTCACACGCCGCGCCGGCACCAGGTGTACGTGGGACACACCGCCCCCGGTCGCGCCTGGCTGCGCGGCGCCGTGCTCGACGACCCGCGGCGACTGATGGACCTCGACTTCGCGGCCCTCGGCGCGGGCGACCACGGCGGCTTCGGGGCCCCGCACACCGGCGCCCCGCTCGCGTTCGTCTGCACGAACGGCAAGCGCGACCGCTGTTGCGCCCTGCTCGGCAGGCCGCTCGCCGCCGCACTCACCGCCTCGGGTGAGGAGGGTGCCTGGGAAATCACTCATCTGGGCGGTCATCGGTTCTCCCCGACCCTGCTCGTGCTGCCCCACGGATACGCGTACGGCCGGATGGACGTGCCCGCCGTCAAGGAAGTCCTTGAGGCGGCACGCGCGGACCGCGTCGTCACCGAGGGCTGCCGGGGCAACTCGGCCTGGGACCGGCCCGGGCAGGCCGCCGAGCTGGCGGTGCGCACGTCGACCGGGGAAGACACGGCGGGGACGCTGAGGGTTGTCGGCACGGAGGACATGGGTTCGCGCGGAACGGGCTCGAACGGCGCTGGTTCGGGTGACAAGGGTTCGCGCGGCACGGGTCCGCGTCTGGAAGTGACCGTCGCGCACACCGACGGCCGCCGGTGGCTGGTCACCGTCGAGCAGGCCGCTTCCCTGCCGCCCCGCCCGGAGAGCTGCGGCGCGGCTCTCGCGTCCCCCGCGCGGATGGACGTGGTGGCGATCCGGTCGCTCCCGGACGGCCCCGGCGGGCCGGGGTACGAGATCCCCGCCACAGTCCCTTCGGAGTAGCCCGCTCACGGCCGTACCGTTCGTACACATGAGCCCCACCTCCCCTGCGCGACGCCTTCGCCTCGGCCTGCCGCGGCGTGTGTTCTCGCAGGTGCTGCTGATGCAGCTGGCCATCGCCGCCGGGGTCGCCGTGCTCGCCACCGGCCTCTTCCTCGCACCGTTGAGCGATCAGCTCGACGACCAGGCGATGCGCCGCGCGCTCGCCATCGCCCAGACCACGGCCGCCCAGCCGGAGATCGCCGAGGATCTGTCGGCCTCGCGGCCCACGGCCGACGGCCCCGTTCAGGAGGCGGCCGAGCGGATCCGGTGGGCCAGCGGCGCCGAGTATGTGGTGATCATGAACAAGGAGGGTGTGCGCTGGTCCCACACCGACCGCGCCCAGATCGGCAAAGTCGTCTCGACGGACCCGAGCGACGCCCTCGCGGGCCGTGACGTCATGGAGATCGACAACGGCACCCTGGGCCGCTCGGCCCGCGGCAAGGTGGCGCTGCGGAACGGGCACGGGGACATCGTGGGCGCCGTCTCCGTAGGCATCGAGTACGACAGTGTGCGGGCTCGCCTCGTCCACTCGATCCCGGGGCTGCTCGCCTACGCGGGCGGGGCCCTCGCCGTCGGCGCGCTGGCGGCGTATCTGATCTCCCGCAGGGTGCAGCGGCAGACCCGCGACCTGGCCTTCTCGGACATCTCCGCCCTGCTCGCGGAGCGCGAGGCGATGCTGCACGGCATCCGTGAGGGCGTCGTCGCCCTGGACCGCACCGGCCGGATCCGGCTGCTCAACGACGAGGCCCAGCGCCTCCTCGGTCTCGGCACCGAAGTGACCGGGCAGCCGCTCGACGAGGCGCTCGGCCCCGGCCGGACGACGGACGTGCTCGCAGGCCGGGTCACCGGCACCGACCTCCTGACGGTGCGCGGGCAGCGCGTCCTGGTCGCCAACCGCATGCCCACCGACGACGGGGGCGCCGTCGCCACCCTGCGCGACCGGACGGAGCTGGAGCAGCTCGGCCGCGAGCTCGACTCCACCCGCGGCCTCATCGACGCCCTGCGCGCCCAGGACCACGAGCACGCCAACCGCATGCACACGCTCCTCGGCCTGCTCGAACTGGAGATGTACGAGGAGGCGGCGGAGTTCGTCGGCGAGGTCGCGGGGGCCCACCGGGTGACCGCCGAGCAGATCACCGAGAAGATCCACGATCCGCTGCTCGCGGCCCTGCTGGTCGGCAAGGCCACGGTCGCCGCGGAGCGCGGCGTCGCGCTCTCCGTACGGCGCGAGACCGCTCTGCCGGACAGGCTCGTCGACCCCGGCGGGCTCGTCACGATCGTCGGCAACCTCGTCGACAACGCGCTCGACGCCGCCGCGGGCACCCGCCACGCGCGCGTGGAGGTCGATGTGCGCACCGAAGGGCGAACCGTGGTTCTCCAGGTGTGCGATTCCGGTCCGGGGGTCCCCGCCGAACAGCGCGAGACGATCTTCACCGAGGGGTGGACCACCAAGGAGCCACCGGCGCACGGCAAGCGCGGCATCGGCCTCGCACTGGTCCGCAGGCTCGCCGAGCGGCAGGGCGGCAGCGCGCGGGCCGGCGAGGCGCCGGACGGGGGCGCGGAGTTCACCGTCGTCCTGCCCGAGGCGCTCACGCGGCCCGAGCTGGCCGCGCCGGAGGAGCACGAGGACCGCGGGCACGAAGGAGCGACGATGACCAGGGCGCCGAAGGAGCCACGATGATCGAGGTTCTCGTCGTGGACGACGACGTCCGTGTGGCGGACGTCAACGCCGCCTATGTGGCGAAGATCCCCGGCTTCCGGGTGGCGGCGAAGGCGCACAACGCCGCCGAGGCCCTGCGTCTCGTCGAGGACGTCCCGGTCGACCTGGTGCTGCTCGACCACTATCTGCCGGACCAGACGGGCCTCTCGGTCGTACGCAGCCTGCGTGAGCGCGGCCATCAGACCGACGTGATCATGGTGACCGCGGCGCGCGACGTCGCCACGGTGCAGGCGGCGATGCGGCACGGCGCGCTCCAGTACCTGGTCAAACCGTTCTCCTACGCGGGACTTCGCGCCAAGCTCGACGCGTACGCGACGCTGCGCCGCACCCTGGACGGCGGCGGCGAGGCCGAGCAGGCCGAGGTGGACCGCATCTTCGGCGCGCTCTCGGCGACTCCGGTGCCCGAGCTGCCCAAGGGCCACTCCCCCACCACGGCGGAGCTGGTGCGGCGGGCCCTGATGGCCGCTGAGGGGCCGCTCTCGGCCCAGGAGCTGGCGGACCGCACACGGCTCAGCCGGCAGACGGCACAGCGCTACCTGAAGCTCCTGGAGCGCACGGGCCGGGTCAGGCTCAGCCTCAAGTACGGCGACACGGGCCGCCCGGAGCACCGCTACGAGTGGGCGGCCAGCGTCTGAGCCCCTGGAGCCGCCCGAAGAGGAACCGCGAGCCGCGGAGAAATCGTTACGCCGCGCCGGCGCCGGTGAGCGACCGCACCTCCGTCTCCGCGTGCTTCGCCTCGTCCGCCTCCTCGCGCGAGGTCACCGTGCCGAGCCACCCCGCGAGGAAGCCCAGCGGAATGGAGACGAGGCCGGGGTTCTCCAGGGGGAAGTACTGGAAGTCCACCCCGGGAAACAGGGAGCCGGGCCCTCCGGAGACGACGGGCGACAGGATCACCAGCGCGAGAGCGGGCAGCAGCCCCCCGTACACCGACCAGACCGCGCCCCGCGTGGTGAAGTTCCGCCAGAACAGGGAGTAGAGCAGGACCGGCAGGTTGGCGGACGCGGAGACCGCGAAGGCGAGGCCCACCAGGAACGCGACGTTGAGGTCGCGGGCCAGCAGGCCGAGGCCGATCGCCACCACGCCGGTCCCGGCCGCGGCGACCCGGGCGACCGCCACCTCGCTGCGCGGCTTCGCGTCCCGCCGCCGCAGGGAGGCGTACAGGTCGTGGGCCACGGACGCCGAGGAGGCGAGGGTGATACCGGCGACCACGGCGAGGATCGTGGCGAAGGCGATGGCGGCGACGACCGCGAACAGAACCGTTCCGCCTGTGGTGTGGGCGCCGCCTCCCAGGTCGAGCGCGAGAAGCGGAACCGCCGTGTTGCCCGCGGCGTTCGACCCGCGCACCGCGTCCGGGCCCACCAAGGCCGCCGCGCCGAAGCCGAGCACGATCGTCATCAGATAGAAGCTGCCGATGAGACCGATGGACCAGACGACCGAGCGGCGGGCGGCGCGCGCGGTCGGCACGGTGTAGAAGCGGGACAGGATGTGCGGCAGACCAGCGGTGCCGAGCACGAGCGCGAGCCCGAGGCTGATGAAGTCGAAGCGCGCCGTCCAGTCGCCGCCGTACCTCAAACCGGGCGCGAGGAACCGGTCGCCGTGGCCGCTCCGGTCCGCCGCGGTCCGCAGGAGTTGGTCGAAGTCCCCGTGGAAGCGCACCAGGACGAGCACGGTCAGCGCGATCGCCCCGCCCATCAGGAGGACCGACTTGACGATCTGGATCCAGGTGGTGGCCCTCATCCCTCCGAACGACACGTAGATCACCATGAGCGCGCCGACGCCGATGACCGTCCAGGTCTGCGCCGCCCCGCTCGTCCCGCCCAGCAGCAGCGCCACCAGTGAGCCCGCCCCCACCATCTGCGCCACCAGGTAGAGAACGGACACGGTCACCGAGGAAGTTCCCGCCGCGATCCGCACCGGCCGCTCCCTCATCCGCGCGGCGACGACGTCTCCGAGCGTGAACCGGCCGCAGTTGCGCACCAGTTCGGCCACCAGGAACAGCACGACCAGCCAGGCGACGAGGAAGCCCACCGAGTAGAGCAGCCCGTCGTATCCGAAGAGGGCGATCAGGCCGGAGATGCCGAGAAAGGAGGCGGCCGACATGTAGTCACCGGCGATGGCGAAACCGTTCTCCATGGGGGAGAAGAGCCGCCCGCCCGCGTAGAACTCCTCCGCGGTGCCGTGCCGGTTGCGGCTCGCCCAGGTGGTGATCGCGAGGGTGACGGCCACGAACACCCCGAACAGCAGCAGGGCCAGGCCCTGGTGATCCCCCGTCATCGGCCGGCCTCCCGCTCCCGCCGCTGCTCCTGCTGCCTCTTCTGCTCGAAGACGGCCCAGCGCAGATCGAGCGCCGCCCGGTCCCGGCGCAGCCTCGCATGTCGCGCGTACGCCCAGGTCAGCAGGAACGTCGTGAGGAACTGTCCGAGCCCAGCCAGCATCGCCACGTTCACGGCTCCGGCGACGGGGCGCGCCATCAGGGCCGGTGCCGATGTCGCGGTCACGACGTACGCCACGTACCAGGTGAAGAAGAGGGCGCAGGCCGGGACGACGAACCGCCGGTACCTGCCGCGCACCTCCTGGAAGGCGTCGCTGCGCTGCACTTCCAGGTAGATGTCGGCCGGGCTCGCGCTCCGCTGCCGGGCCGCGGCCCGGGGCGGCACCACGGAGGCCGGCGCCCCCGTGCCGTCCGGTTCTCCCCAGCCGGACGCGAGCGCGTCGTACCAGGGATCCCTCAGATTTCCGGACCGGTCCCGGCCGGCGTCGCCCCGGCCCGGCACCACATCCGGCCCGTCGTGCTTCTCCACCGAAATCTCCTTAGCCCGCGGCCCTGTTCGGCCACGTGCCCAAGGATGGGCAGAACGGGAAGAGCCGTGACTCTTCTCCCAGCGCTCTTCACCCCATCAGGTGAAGGCGCCCAGCCGCCCCGCGGGAGCCGTGCGGTCCACCCGTGGGTGGAGAGCGCGGCTCCCTGGGCGGGGCTACGCGTCGATGCGGGAGCGGTCGAGTGTCGCGGCGGAGCTGGTGATGAACTCCTTGCGGGGCGCGACGTCGTTGCCCATCAGGAGGTCGAAGACCTGCTCGGCCGAGTCCAGGTCGGAGATGTTGATCCGGCGCAGGGTGCGGAACCGCGGGTCCATCGTGGTCTCGGCCAGCTGGTCGGCGTCCATCTCACCCAGGCCCTTGTACCGCTGGATGGAGTCCTTGTAGCGCACGTTCTTGCGCTGCAGCTCCAGCAGCGTCTCCCGCAGCTCCCGGTCGGAGTACGTGTAGATGTACTTGTCCTGGCCCTTCTTCGGCTGGCTCAGCTCGATGCGGTGCAGCGGCGGCACCGCGGCGAACACCCGCCCCGCCTCCACCATCGGCCGCATGTACCGCTGGAACAGCGTCAGCAGCAGGATCCGGATGTGCGCGCCGTCGACATCGGCGTCCACGAGCAGGATGATCTTTCCGTAGCGCGCCGCGTCGATGTCGAAGGTCCGGCCCGACCCGGCTCCTATCACCTGGATGATCGCACCGCACTCGGCGTTCTTCAGCATGTCCGTCACGGACGCCTTCTGCACGTTCAGGATCTTGCCCCGGATCGGCAGCAGCGCCTGGAATTCCGAGTTCCGCGCGAGCTTCGCGGTGCCGAGCGCGGAGTCGCCCTCCACGATGAACAGCTCGCTGCGCTCCACGTCGTCGCTGCGGCAGTCCGCGAGCTTCGCGGGCAGCGACGAGGACTCCAGGGCGGTCTTTCGCCGCTGGGCGTCCTTGTGCTGGCGCGCCGCGATACGCGTCCTCGCGGCCGCGACCGCCTTGTCCATGACCGCGCGGGCCTGCGCCTTCGCGTCGCGCTTGGTCGACGTCAGGAACGCCTTCAGCTCCTTGGCGATCACATTGGCGACGATGCGGTTGGCCGCGGAGGTGCCGAGCACCTCCTTCGTCTGGCCCTCGAACTGCGGCTCAGCGAGACGCACCGTGACGACCGCCGTGAGCCCCTCCAGGGCGTCGTCCTTGACGATGTCGTCCTCGGCGACGCGGAGCACCTTCTGGGCGCGCATCGCCTCGTTCATCGTCTTGGTCAGCGAACGCTCGAAACCGCTGACATGGGTGCCGCCCTTCGGAGTGGCGATGATGTTGACGAACGACTTGACCGTCGTGTCGTAACCGGTGCCCCAGCGCATCGCCACGTCCACGCCGAGCTCGCGGGTGACCTCGGTCGGCGTCATCTGGCCGTGGTCGTCCAGAACGGGGACGGTCTCCTTGAAGCTGCCCTGCCCGGAGAACCGCAGGACGTCGCAGACCGCCTTGTCCTGCGCCAGGTACTCGCAGAACTCGCTGATGCCGCCGTCGAAGCGGAAGGATTCCTCACCCTTCGTGCCGCCCTCGCCGAGACCGAACTCGTCCCGCACGATGATGGTCAGGCCCGGCACCAGGAACGCGGTCTGCCGCGCCCGCTGGTGCAGGTTCTCCAGGGACAGCTTGGCGTCCTTGAGGAAGATCTGCCGGTCCGCCCAGTAGCGCACACGGGTGCCGCTGCGGGCCTTGGGGATCTTCTTGACCTTGGTCAGCTTGGCGGAGGGATCGAAGGGCGCGTCGGGCCCGATCTTGGCGAAGGCGCCGGGGACGCCGCGACGGAAGCTGATCGCGTGGGTGTGCCCGGCGCGGTCGACCTCGACGTCGAGGCGCGCGGAGAGCGCGTTCACCACGGAGGCGCCCACGCCGTGCAGACCGCCCGATGCGGCGTACGAACCGCCGCCGAACTTTCCGCCCGCGTGCAGCTTGGTCATGACGACCTCGACTCCGGAGAGGCCGGTCTTGGGCTCGACGTCGACCGGGATGCCGCGGCCGTTGTCCCGGACCTCCACGGAGGCGTCGTCGTGGAGGATGACCTCGATGTGGTCGCAGTACCCGCCCAGGGCCTCGTCGACGGAGTTGTCGATGATCTCCCAGAGGCAGTGCATCAGGCCGCGGCTGTCCGTCGACCCGATGTACATGCCCGGACGCTTGCGGACGGCCTCAAGCCCCTCCAGGACGAGCAGGTGCCGCGCGGTGTAGTTGGAACCGTCCCGGTCTGCTCCTGTCAGCAATGCTGTGGACGGCACGGACGTCTCGGCGGTCACGCGGTTCGCTCCTCGCTGAATTTCAAGGGGAGTCCTTTGGGGTAAGGACGCGGCTTCGGTTGCCGGTCCGAGGGTACCGAGGCCTGGTAGAGCCGTTGTAACGCCACCCTCGTCTCAACTCAGACTAGTCCAGACTCGCATGCATGTTCGATCCCTCGATGGAGTGAAGCGCACGTCACGTTCCCTTCGAGGCATGAACCATTTAGGCTCCGGGCACGTCCTCATGAACAACCGGCAAGCCAGCCGGGGAGGATCTGACCTGACAGACAGCGCGAAACCGTAAGACACGTAAGAGACGCAATACGGCACATTCGCCGCCAACCGGCAACGACAACCTCCTCGGAAAGAAACTTCGAGGGAAAAGCCACGAGCGGGAACGTTTTCGGCCTGGTTGGATGTTGACCCTGGTACGACAGCTCGTCGAGCTAGAGAAGAGGCGACGTGACTACTGTTCTGACCCCCGCGAGCCCCCTGACGGCCGCTGATCGCTGCGACCGCTGCGGCGCCCAGGCATACCTGCGCGTCGTCCTGTTGAGCGGCGGTGAACTGCTCTTCTGCGCCCACCACGGACGTAAGTTCGAGCCGGAACTCAAGAAGATCGCCGCTGAGATACAGGATGAGACGGAGCGACTGACCGCCGTTCCCGACAGCAGCACCGAAGAGGAACGCTGACACCTCGCATCCACGACGAGCCAGCTCCGGCACACCAGGCCGGTGAACGGGCGGCCGTTCCTGCCGACAAAGCAGGAGCGGCCGCCCGCTCGCGTCACAGGGCCTCTCAGGCCCCTTCCCGGCCCTCCTGGGCGCCCTCTGGGTCCGACCCTCCGGCCCGGAGACCGCCGGATGCCTCAGCCCCGGGCGTTCACCGCCTCGACGACCTCGGAGATCCGCGTATAGACGCCCGGCCTGCCGGGGCGCCCACAGCCGCTCCCCCAGGACACGAGCCCGATGAGCCGCCCACGCGCGACCAGCGGCCCGCCACTGTCCCCCTGGCAGGCGTCCCGCCCACCACCCGTCTCACCGGCACAGAGCATGCTGCGGGCCACGAAGCGCCCGTCGGAACTGCCCGGATACGCCTTCTCGCACACCGCGTCGGCCAGGACCTCCACCCGTGCCGCGTGCAGCGTGCGGGCGTAGTCGCCGCTGCCCGTGGTGTCCCCCCAGCCGTAGACGGCGGCGCCCGTCCCCGGCTCGTACGCGGAATCACCCGGGCCCGCCATGCGGATCGTGTGCGTCTCGGGAAGCGGCTCGGCCAGGGTCAGTGCCGCGACGTCTCCGGAGTTCGTGTAGCCGTCGTACTCCGGGTTGACCCAGACCTTGCTCACCCGGACCTCCTCGCCCTCCGACGTCCCCAGGTCTCCGCGGCCGACGATGACCCTCAGGTCCGACACTTGGCCCAGCGGCACCCCCAGGACCTCCTTGGTCATGCAGTGGGCCGCCGTCAGGACGGTCGAGCGCCCGGTGACCACACCCCCGCAGAACTGCCCGGAGCGGTCACCGCCGAACCGGGCACGACTGGCGATCGCCACCACCCACGGACTCTCGGACACCTCCACCGGTGTGCCCCCGACGATCACGCTGTCGGCCACCGCGGGCGCCGGTGCAGCCAGTGGCAGGGCGGCGGCGGTGGCCGCCGCGACCAGCGCCCCGGTCCACGCTCGGGCGAAGGGACGACGCATGCGATCTCCTCACTCTGGGTTGCCAGTTAGTACCCCAGAGTCATGCAGTATCACCCACCCCGCACCCGCACCCCGCGCACGCGCGCGAAAGGCCCGGAGCCGCGTACTGCGGGCTCCGGGCCTTTCGTCGTGCTTCGGCAACCGCCGAGGCGGCCGGCGTGCCTAGTCGAGGTAGTCGCGCAGGACCTGCGAACGCGACGGGTGGCGCAGCTTCGACATCGTCTTCGACTCGATCTGACGGATGCGCTCACGCGTCACTCCGTAGACCTTGCCGATCTCGTCGAGGGTCTTGGGCTGGCCGTCCGTGAGGCCGAAGCGCATGGAGACCACGCCCGCCTCGCGCTCGGAGAGGGTGTCCAGGACGGAGTGCAGCTGCTCCTGGAGGAGCGTGAAGCTGACCGCGTCGGCCGGCACGACCGCTTCGGAGTCCTCGATGAGGTCACCGAACTCGCTGTCGCCGTCCTCACCCAGAGGGGTGTGGAGGGAGATCGGCTCACGGCCGTACTTCTGGACCTCGATGACCTTCTCCGGGGTCATGTCGAGTTCCTTGGCCAGCTCCTCCGGAGTGGGCTCACGGCCCAGGTCCTGGAGCATCTGGCGCTGGACACGGGCCAGCTTGTTGATGACCTCGACCATGTGCACCGGGATACGGATGGTGCGGGCCTGGTCGGCCATGGCGCGGGTGATCGCCTGACGGATCCACCAGGTGGCGTACGTGGAGAACTTGTAGCCCTTGGTGTAGTCGAACTTCTCGACCGCGCGGATCAGACCGAGGTTGCCCTCCTGGATGAGGTCCAGGAAGAGCATGCCGCGGCCGGTGTAGCGCTTGGCCAGGGAGACCACCAGGCGGAGGTTGGCCTCCAGGAGGTGGTTCTTGGCGCGGCGGCCGTCCTCGGCGATGATCTCCAGCTCGCGCTTGAGCTTCGGGGCGAGCTTGTCGGCGTTGGCCAGCTTGTCCTCGGCGAACAGGCCGGCCTCGATGCGCTTGGCGAGCTCGACCTCCTGCTCGGCGTTGAGCAGCGGGACCTTGCCGATCTGCTTCAGGTAGTCCTTGACGGGGTCGGCGGTGGCGCCGGCCGCGGCGACCTGCTGGGCCGGCGCGTCGTCCTCGTCCTCGTCGGACAGCACGAAGCCCTGGGCGCCCTCCTCGGCGGGCTCGCCCTCGCCGGGCTTGCCGGCGGCGGGTGCCTCCTCGGTGACCTCGTCGTCCAGGAGCTCGTCGGCGTCCTTCTTGGAGGTGGTCTTCTTGGCCGCCGTCTTCTTGGCGGTGGTCTTCTTGGCGACGGCCTTCTTCGCCGTCGTCTTCTTGGCTGCGACCTTCTTCGCGGGCGCGTCCTCGGAGGCACCGTCCGCGGTCGGTGCCTCAGTGGCGGCGGTGGCGGTGGGCTTCGCCGTGGCGGCCTTGGCGGCGACCGTCCTGGTCGCGGTGCGCTTGGCCGGGCTCTTCGCTGCGACGCTCTTGCGGGGGCGCTTGGGCTCCGCGGCACTGACCATCAGCGTCACACCCTCTTCCTCGAGGATCTGGTTGAGGCTGCGCAGAACGTTCTTCCACTGGGTGGCCGGGATCTGGTCAGCTTCGAAGGCACGACGCACGTCATCGCCGGCGATCTGCCCATCAGCCTTTCCCCGCTCGATGAGCGCCATGACAGAGACGGATTCGGCGATCTCCGGCGGGAGCGTACGGGATGTGCTGGCCGACACGAACAACCTCTCGGAACGTTGGAAAACGGCTTCCGGCCCCGTCCATTGTGGACCGGAGCCGACGACCGGCGGCTGGGGATTGTGCCGACGGCGCGGGCGGGGGCCGGGGAGCTGCACAGCGTCGCGGACGACGTCTGTATTCCCTCCTCGGCTATCACCTCTTAGGTCATCGCGCTGTTCCTTGGAGCGTTACGCCCAATCTACGTGGCCCGAGTCACACCACGTAAGCGCACAAAAGCATCCATACACGGTCAGAAGCCACCTATACGCATGCACGAATGATCCCCGGATGCCCCGCGAAGAAACCCCCCACATTCGTGTCGCCGGACTCCGTCGAGCTCCTGAGGAGCCCGTGGGGGTCCGGCGACACGGGGCAGCGGCGGCGGGAGTCGTCGACGGTCGCGGAGTGGCGTACGCGACGGCTCGGCGCCGCCGCGGGGCACGCGCACGACAGCGGCGCCGGGGGCGGCCGCGCGGTCAGTGCTCGCGCGGGGCGGGCACGACGCGCTCCATCTCGGGGTGGACGACGAGCAGCTGCCGCATGGCGGCCTCGGCGCCGGCTCCGTCGCCCGCCGCGAGGCCCTCGACGACGCGGGAGTGGTGCACGAGGGAGGCCTCGGTGGGACGGTCGCAGCCGGTGGTCGGCCCGCCCGAGACCTGCAGGGCGGCCGAGACGATGCCGGACAGGTGCTCCAGCATGCGGTTGCCCGCGACCTGGATGAGCAGCGAGTGAAACTCCGCGTCGGCGCGGGAGAAGGTGATCACGTCACCCTGGCCCAGCGCGTGCCCCATGATCTCGACCATGTCGGAGAGGCGCTGCTGCACCTCCTCGCGGCCGTGCCCCGCGGCGAGGCGGGCGGCGAGGGGCTCGATCATCCAGCGCAGCTCGCCGAGCTCGCGCCGCTGGTCGTCGCGCTGGGGGCCGAAGGCCCGCCACTCGATGATGTCGGGATCGAGCAGGTTCCAGTCGCTGACGGGGCGCACGCGCGTGCCGACGTTGGGCCGGGCGCTGACGAGGCCCTTGGCCTCAAGTACACGGAGGGACTCGCGGACGACGGTGCGGGAGACCTCGAAGCGCTGGCCGATCTCCTCGGGAACGAGGGGGCGGTCGGCTCCGAGGTCGCCGGAGACGATCATCTGGCCCAGCTGCTGGACGAGTTGACCGTGCAGCCCGCGGCCGCGACTTCCGGCGGCGCGCCGGCCCATGCGCCCCAGATCCTGGTCGGGGCCGTCCCACACGGGGGCGACGACGCGGTCGCCACCGGCGGGCTCCGCGTACGGGTATCGGTCGAGGTCGCCCGGTCCTGCGAGGCCGGAGTCGGCGGAGCGGGCGGTGGTCATCATGGTGTGCGCAAGGGTACTCACGGATCAGTTGTCGGCGCTGTCTCCAACTCCCTTGAGGTCTTTGGTGAAAAGCACACGAAAGGGTGATCGCTTACCCCGCCGCAATTGACGCCTTATCGGAAAGAAACGGACGCCCTTCGGGGAGTTGCGCACAGCGTCTCTCCGGAAGGCCGCGGACGACCCTCAGCGGGCCCTCGCGCGCGTCGCCGTGAGCAGATAAGTGCAGAGCAGAGCGGTGAGCGACAACATCAGCGCGCCGCCCACGGGTTGGGCGATCATGCGCACTCCCGCCGCCAGATACCGCTCGGCACCGAACGGCCACTGCACCAGAGCGAGGTCCCTGAGTCGCGCGGGAAGTCCGGCCGCGGATCGCACAGACGGTCCCTCGACGGCCTTCTGTACGAGGGGTACGACGACGATCGGCACCGCGAGCACCGCGGCGAGGCCCGCCGCCGTGGACCGGAAGACACCCGCGGCAAGCACCCCGGCCCAGGCGCAGCCCGTCACCAGGGCCACCCAACTCACGCTCAGCGAAAGCCAGTCGGCGGGAACCTTTGTGAGCTCGTCTCCGTATACAAGGTGGAGCAGCGCGGCGTCGGAGGCCACCGCGACGATGCTCAGCAGCAGTGCGGTGGCGGCCGCGACGAGCAGTTTGGCGCCGAGCATCCCGAGGCGGCGCGGGACGGTGCCCCGGTCCGCGGCGAGCGCGGGGTGGCGGAACTCGTCGCCGAAGGCGAGGGCTCCCAGCAGCCCGGCGCCAAGGGCCGCGGGCGGCAGGGGAAGTTCGTGCGGCCAGGCCGCGAGGAGGCGTGGCTGCGGCGTGTGCCCGCTCCGCGCCAGGAAGACGCAGAGCAGGGCGGAGCAGGCGAGGACGGCGGCCAGGGTGAAGTAGCCCGCGCCGACGCCCAGCAGACGACGCACTTCGTAGCGCAGGGGGTTGAGGGGGCTTCGGCTGGGGCGGACGGTGATGGGGGGCGGCAGGGAGGACAACGCGCCTCGCGGGGCGTGTGGGGCCTGCGGGCCCTGCGCGGCTTCGGAGAGGGTGTCGGGGCACGTGGCCGCGGTGTCGAGCGGGACGGTGTCGTCGCCTTCAAGCGGAAGCGGAAGCGGAGGCGCTTCTTGCGGGTCCCTGGCGGCAGTGATCGTGATCGCAGTACGAGGTGGCTCCACAGACACCGACTGCTGCGGCGATTGCGGCTGCGGCTGCGGCTGCGGCTGATTCGAGGGGCCCGTGTCGCCGATCTCGTCGGCGAGTTGGTGGACGAGGATGCCGTGCCGGTACGCGGTCTCTCCCACGTCGGCGCAGTTGCTTCCGTACACGGAGAGCCTGTTGCCGTCCTCCGTGACCACCTCGATCGAGCGCCGGTCCGCGCGTGCCTCTTTGGCGAGCAGGGCGCCGAGGCGGGCGGCGTGCGGGCTCCGGACGGCGACGCGGGGGCGGAGCCTGGTCCGGGCGAAGTCCGCGGCCTCCTGGTCGGCGACCAGCCGTCCCGACTCCAGAGTGACGACGCGGTCGGCGGTCCGAGCGGCCTCCTTGGAGTCGTTCGTGGTGAACAGGACCGTGCCGCCCTGGTCGGCGTGGGCCCGCAGGATTCCGTGCAGCCACGCGCTCTCGCGGGCCGAGAGGCCCTCACCCGGCCCGTCGAGGACGAGCGCGTGCGGGTCGGCGAGCAGCGCGCACGCGAGCCCCAGGCGGCGGTCCATGCCGCGCGAGAGGGTGCCGAGGCGCTCCTCCCTGAGGCTGACGAGCCCGACGGCCTCCAGGACGTCGTCGGCGCGCCCGGCGGGCACGCCCACGGCCGCGCAGAGCATGCGCAGATGGCCGCGGACCGAGCGCGCGGGGTGCCCGGGGACCTCGCCGAGAAGGACGCCCACCTCACGAGAGGGCCGGGCGATGCGGTGCAGTGGGCGGCCTCTGAAGTAGGTGATTCCACGGCCCTGTTGGAGTTCGAGCATCAGCCGCAGCACCGTGGTCGCGTCGGCGGTATCGGCGTCGAGCAGCGCCGTTACGTGGCCGGTGCGCGCCTCGAAGGACACGTCGTCCACGGCGGGCGGGAGCTCCTGGCGGGGATTGCTGGTCAGTCCGATGGCCTGGATCATCGCTTCTCTCGCAGGATGTGCGACCGCTCGGCGGCCGGGGCCCGTCCGCCGGATCGGGGACGGACGAACCCCGTGGGTACTGCAGCAAGATAACGCGACATTTACGGCTTTTCGGTCAGGGCTTGGGCCAGTTGTGTCCCTGCCGGACCGCCGTCGGACTTCGCCGTCAGACTTCGGGGCGCAGCATCGGCGGGTTGAGGAGCGTCGCGCCGCCCGCGCGGAAGAGCTGGGCGGGGCGGCCGCCCTGCCGGGTGGTGGTCCCGCCGGTGGGCACGAGGAAGCCGGGCGTGCCGGTGACCTTGCGGTGGAAGTTGCGCGGGTCGAGGACGACGCCCCAGACCGCCTCGTACACCCGCCGCAACTCGCCGACGGTGAACTCCGGCGGGCAGAAGGCGGTGGCCAGCGAGGAGTACTCGATCTTGGAGCGGGCGCGCTCCACGCCGTCCGCGAGGATCTGGGCGTGGTCGAAGGCGAGCGGCGCCGCCTGTTCGTCCTCGCGGCCGTAGCCCCCCTGCTGGAGCAGGGCCTCGACCGGGGCCCAGCGGGCGCTGTGGGCGTCGCCGCCGGCCCTGGGCGCGGGCAGGTCCGGCGCGAGCGCGAGGTGGGCCACGCTGACCACGCGCATGCGCGGGTCGCGCTTGGGGTCGCCGTAGGTGGCGAGCTGTTCGAGATGCGCTCCGTTGGCCTGGGCGGGGGCGTCGGGGTCGTGGGCGCACAGGCCCGTTTCCTCGATCAGCTCGCGCGCGGCCGCCGCCGACAGGTCCTCGTCGGCTCGTACGAAACCGCCGGGGAGCGCCCAACGTCCCTGGAACGGCTGCTCACCGCGCCGCACGGCCAGTGCGCAGAGCGCGTGCCGGCGCACGGTCAGCACGACCAGGTCGACGGTGACTGCGAAGGGCGGGAAGGCCGACGGGTCGTAGGGCGACATGCCGCGATCATAGTCGTCTGCCTGACGATAAACACCTCCTTCGTCCATTGCTTCACGGTTCGGGGCGCCGGGCCGGGTCGGCCGTTCCCCCGGCGCGCCGCCGCGCGCGGTCCGGCGGGGTCACACCCCCAACTGGAGCCCGTCGGCCGCCTCCTCGACCATGGCGAGGCCGAGCCGGGTGACCCGCACGGAGAACGGGGCTCCCGCGACGCTCAGCGCGCTCAGCCCCAGCTCGCCCAGCGGGACGCTGCGGACCGGGCTCAGCTTCACCGTGCGGGCGGGCGCGTCGGGCCGGATCCCGGCGAGCGCCACGAGGACGTGCACCCCCGCGGCCGCGGCGGTGGCGGCCGGGCGGCAGGCGGCCGGGTGCGGCAGCGGGGCACCGCCCTCGGTGCGCTGCTCCCCCGCGTACATCTCGGGCAGCCGGTGGCCGAAGGACTCGGCCGCGGAGAGCAGGCCGCGCAGCAGCGAGTCGGCCTCCTTCTCGTATCCCGCCGCGGCCAGCCCCGCGACGGCGATCGCCGTCTCGTGCACGCGGACGGCGCCGCCCCGGTGTCCGAACGGGTTGTATGCGGCCTCCTTGGCGCCGAGACTGCGCAGCCCCCAGCCGGAGTCCATGGCGGGGCCGCCGAGCAGCCGGGCGAGTTGCCCGGTCCTGACCTTGTCGAGCAGTCCTGGGGCGTGGGTTCCGGATTCGAGCAGGCCGGTGTCCAGGAGGTGGGCCGCTCCGCCGGTGAGGTGCGGCACGGGCCGCCCGTCGGCGAGGCGGGCGGCGGCGGGTCTGCCGCCGGCCCGGTCCTCCACCCAGAACTCGTCCTGGAACGCGGAGCGCAGTCGTGCGGCCCATTGCCGCAGACCGGTGGGGTCCGCGCGGCCGTGCGCGTCGAGCAGGTCGGCGCCGAGGAGCGCGGCGCGGTGGGCGTGGGCCTGGATCTCGCCGCGCGCGAGCCCACCGGGACGGGCGTCGGACAGGAACGTGCCGTCGCCGACCGAGGTGCGCAGCCACCGCAGGCACCGCTCCGCGGCGGGCAGCAGTTCCTCGACCTCCGGCCCGGGGAGCCCCCAGCGCCACGCCTCCGCGAGGAGCACCGGGAAGAGCAGGGTCGCCTCGGTGCCCGTGCAGCCGGGCGGCAGGTGCGGTCCCGCGTCCCGCAACGGCCCGGGGATCATGCCGGAGCGAGGGCCCGCTTCCGTGAGTTGGCTGCGGGCGAGGGTGCGCAGCGTCCCGAGGGCGATGCGCGTGCCCAGCGGCAGCGCCATGCGGGCGGCGGCCAGCGCCTCGGCCGGGGCGAGTCCGCAGCGCCACGGCGCCCCCGCGGCCGGGTACAGGTCGGTCGGATGCCGGGGGTCGCGCAGCAGCAGCGCCTGCAGGTCCTCGACGGACCGGGCGAGGAGCGGCTGGACCCGCGGGTCGTCGCCGGCGGCCCGTGCCCCGGATCCCGAGCGGGACGCGCCGTGGCCCGCGGCCCGGGCCGGCCCGGCGCCGTCGGACCGCACTCGCAGCTCCACGCTGCGGGAGGCGCCCGGCGGCAGGTTCATCTCCCAGCGCAGCAGGCCCGCGGATGCCAGGGCGTCCGCGGGCGCGGGGTCGGCCGTGACGAGACAGTGGGCCGTGGCGGAGGACCAGCGCATGCCGGAGTCGTGCACGGTGGCGGGCAGTTCGGGTCCGGCTCTGCCCGAGGCGACCGCGCCGACCTCGGCGAGGTCCGTGCCGAGTGAGACTTCGAGGGGCAGCCGCAGGGGGCGCCCGGAGGCGCTGTGCAGCGTGATGCGCTCCGTGCCGTCCGCGTGGCGGATCCGCTCGACGACGACCTCGGGGTCCGGGCCGCCGTCCGTCGAGAGGCGCAGCGTCGCGACGAAGCGGGCGCTGTCCGCGGACAGCATGCGGGCCTGCACGGCGACCGGTTCGCGTCCCGCCACCCGCACCTGGCATCGGGACAGGGTGCGACGCCCCGCGCGGTAGAAGCCCTCCAGTCCTCGGCCGGTCAGTTGCCCCTGGTCCGTCGAGATCGCGAGGGCGGGCAGGGCGACGCAGGTCAGCAGAGCGTGCGCGGGCGGGAGCTCGGCGGGGCCGCGGGGCGCCGGGGCCGGGGGCAGAGCCGGTGCCGGTGCCGGTCCGCGGGAGAAGGAGGTGGGGGCCGACGCGGCTCGCCGGCGCCCCTCTCTGTCGAAGACGGAAGACGGAGCGGGAAGAGACATGGGCAGCTTCTTCTGCGTTGTCTGCGCTACGGGAGGTCGGAGGAGGTGCGGCGGCGCGACCCGCCTGCGGGTACCGCCACTCAGGTGAACGGGTCGACCCGGCCCCAAGTAACGCCCCTTGGCGGGAAGCCGACCATCTGGCCCAGCACCGGAACCGCGCGCTCACTGGTCGTCCCTCGCGCCGCGCCTGGTGGTGTGGCGACGAGTTCGGGGGCCTGGGCCCGGGCCGCCGGGGGCTCGTGAACCGCCGGCTGTGCCAGGGCCGCCGGAAGTCCGGGGGCCGTCGCCCGCCGCCGAGCGGTGCGGCCGTCGGCGGCGGCGCCGCGGAGAAGCGTCTTCCGATGCCTCGGGGGCCACCGCGCCCGGTACCGCCTCGCTGCCGCGGCCGTCCCGCCTCCTCCGCAGGCAGCGGCGGATCGACTCGGGATCCAAGTCCTCGTTGCAGGCGCGGTTGAGGAGGAGGGCGAAGGTGTAGTCGGCGTCGGCGCGCAGCGCCATGTCGAGGGCCTCCTGGCCTTCCGCGAGGTCTCCGAGGGACCAGGCGACCCAGCCCGCGAGGGACAGCGGTGCCGCCGCGTGCTCCATGTACGCACCGACGCAGCGCCTGGCCAGGGCCCTCCAGAGGCGCAGCGCGGGCGGCCCGTCGGCGCCTTCCATCCATTCCGCCGCGCGGTCGCGGGTCGCCCTGGCCTGGAGGCCGAAGATCAGGGCGGCCGCCTCGTCGTGGGCGATCAGCTCGTCGTCCCTGTTGTCCGCGTCGAGGGGGGCGGGCAGCGCGGGAGAGGCGGCCAGCCGTGCCATGATCCGGCGGGCCAGGTCGAGTGTCTCGGCGGCGACTCCGTGGACGTCCTGATCGCTTCCGTCGTCTTCGAGATCCTCCTCGCTCAGCATCCTCGGGACGAGTTCGAGTGCTGCCGCGTCGAGCGCGCGCTCCTGGTCCGTCGCCGCCGCGGTGTTCCAGGGGGTCAGCCGTCCCCTGATCTCGCTCTGCGTGGCGCTCGCCCGGACGCCCATGTAGGTCGCGGCGGCCGCCAGGACCGAGGTGCCCGGGCTGAGCAGAGGGGTGCCCTCCGGCGGGCAGCAGCGGGTGTCCGGGCAGCAGTACGTCCAGAAGCGGCCCGCCGAGATGCACACGACTTCGAACACCGGCACGTCAAGGCGGCCGCACGCGGTGCGCAGCACTTGCGCCAGTGGCCGCAGGCGCGCCACGACCTGCTGTCCCGTCTCCGCGCCGACGGGCTCCTGACAGAGGAAGGCGACGATCCCGTCGGGGCGCTCTCCCCTCCTCTCGCATCCGCTCACCAGGCACCGGGCCAGCTGCTCCGCGACGCAGCGCCAGTCCCCCGCGCGCTCGGGGATGCCGAGGCGGGCGCGGCCGCCGAACCGCCCCCGCTCGCCGTGCAGGGCGATGAGCACGACGCTCTCCTCGGGCTTGAATCCGAGCAAGTACGGCAAGGCGTCCGCCAGTTCGGCCGGGGTGCGCAGGGTGACCACCGGCTCGTCGAGCGGGTCGGCTGCTTCGCTGTGATTCGTCATGCGCCGACTCTCCCGCGGATCGCAGGATTCCTGTTGGCCCTGTGGATAACCCCGGTCAGGGGCACGCCAATGGTTATCCACAGGCCCAGCGAACTCGCCCGCTCCGGCGTCAAGATGTGTCTCACACCAGCGCTCAGCTGACCGGCCGACCCAATCAGCCGTGGGGCTATTTAGGTTAGGCTAAGCTAAGGTCAACTCGCAGTTCGGACCCAGCGGTGCGCGCGTCTTCAGGGGAGGGAAATCACCCATGGGCCTACCCGCCATCGGCTCCTACCCGATGCCGGACCGCACCGCCCTCCCCCGGTCGCATGTCTCCTGGAGGATCGATCCGGTGCGTGCCGCGCTGTTGGTCCACGACATGCAGAACCACTTCGTGGGCGCGTTCCCCACGGGGCGTTCCCCGGTGGTGGAGCTCGTCGACAACATCGCGACGCTTCGGGAACTCGCGGCGACACTGGGCATACCCGTGGTCTTCAGTGCGGAGCCGGCCGAGCAGGAGCCCGGGCAGCGAGGGCTCGTCGCCGACATGTGGGGGCCGGGCATAGGGGACGAGCCGGGCGCCGCCGCCATCGTCGCGCCGCTCACCCCCCGCCCCGGCGAGCACCTGTTGTCGAACGTGCGCCACAACGCCTTCCTCCGCAGCCACCTCGGCAGACTGCTGCGGTCGAAAGGCCGCGACCAGCTGATCATCTGCGGGGTGTACGCACACCTGGGTGTCCTGCTGACCGCGGCCGACGCCTTCATGAACGACATACAGCCGTTCGTCGTCGCCGACGCGGTGGCCGACCTCTCCGCCGAGGAGCACACGTTGGCGCTTCGCTGGGCGGCACGCACCGGCATGGTCTGTACGACCGACGGTCTGCTACGCGGCCTGCTCCTGCACAGGGAGCCGAACCACGCCTGAGACACGCGGGGCGCACGGGCAGCCAGACGGACAGCCAGACAGACGGACACCACGAGAGACGGAGACCATGACAGTACGGGCCGCGGTGGCCGGAGCCAGTGGCTATGCCGGCGGGGAGATCCTCCGCCTGCTGGTGTCGCATCCGGAGGTCGAGATCGGCGCGGTGACCGCGCACAGCAGCGCGGGGCGGCGACTCGGGGACGTACAACCGCACCTGGCCGCCGTCGCGGACCGGACCCTGGAGGAGACGTCGGCCGCGTCCCTGCGCGGCCACGACGTGGTGTTCCTCGCGCTGCCGCACGGGCAGTCCGCGGCGCTGGCGCGCCAGTTGGAGGCGAGCACGCTCGTCGTGGACTGCGGGGCGGACTTCCGGCTGCGGGACCCGGACGACTGGGAGCGGTTCTACGGCTCCCCGCACGCCGGGACCTGGCCCTATGGGCTGCCCGAACTGCCGGGGGCGCGGGATGCGTTGAAGGGCGCCGACCGCGTCGCCGTGCCGGGTTGCTACCCGACGGCGGTGACCCTGGCGCTCTTCCCCGCCTTCCTGGCCCGGCTGGTGGAGCCGGAAGCCGTCGTCGTCGCCGCCAGCGGTACGTCCGGGGCGGGCCGGGTGGCCAAGCCCCACCTGGTCGGTTCCGAGGTGATGGGCTCGATGACGCCCTACGGAGTCGGCGGCGGCCACCGGCACACCCCGGAGCTGACGCAGAACCTGTCCCACGTCGCGGGCGAGCACGTGACCGTGTCCTTCACCCCGACCCTGGCACCGATGCCCCGCGGCATCCTGGCGACCTGCTCGGCGCGCCTGCGCCCCGGCATACCGGCCGACACCGCCGAGGACGAGGTGCGCGCCGCCTACGAGAACGCCTACGCCGACGAGCCCTTCGTACGCCTGCTGCCGCCCGGCTCCTGGCCTTCCACCGGCGCCGTCCTCGGCTCCAACACCGCCCAGCTGCAGGTGGCGGTGGACACCGCCGCTCGCCGGGTCGTCTGTGTCAGCGCCATCGACAACCTGACCAAGGGCACCGCGGGTGGCGCGGTGCAGAGCATGAACGTCGCCCTCGGCCTTCCCGAAGGAATGGGCCTGCCCATGAACGGAGTGGCTCCGTGAGCGTGACCGCTGCCCGGGGATTCCTCGCGAGCGGAGTCTCCGCCGGGCTCAAGGAGTCCGGCGCCCCTGACCTGGCGCTGGTGGTGAATCGCGGGCCTTCGAGCGCCGCGGCCGGCGTCTTCACCTCGAACCGCGTCCAGGCCGCACCCGTGCGCTGGTCCCGGCGCGTGATCGCGGACGGCACGCTGACCGCGGTCGTCCTCAACTCCGGTGGAGCCAACGCCTGTACGGGCCCCGCGGGCGAGGACGACACCCGGGCGATGGCCGAGCACACGGCGCGGGCCGTGGGCACCGAGCCCGGTCGGGTCGCGGTGTGTTCGACCGGCCTCATCGGCGTTCGGTTGCCCATGGAGCGCGTGACGGCGGGCATCGAGTCCGCGGCGGCACGGCTGTCGGACGACGGCGGCGAGTCCGCCGCGGTCGCGATCAAGACGACCGACTCGGTGCACAAGACGGCGGTGGCGGCCGGTCCCGGCTGGACCGTGGGCGGCATGGCGAAGGGCGCGGGCATGCTGGCCCCCGGACTCGCGACCATGCTGGTGGTCCTCACCACCGACGCCGACGTGAGCGCCGCGCTGCTCGACTCCACGCTCCGTGAGGCGGTACGCACCACCTTCGACCGGGTGGACTCCGACGGCTGCATGTCCACCAACGACACCGTGCTGCTGCTCGCGTCGGGTGCCTCGGGGGTGCGGCCGGACCCGGCCGAGTTCGCCGAGGCCGTGCACGGCGTCTGTCTCGACCTGGCGCTCCGGCTCGTCGCGGACGCGGAGGGCGCCTCCAAGGAGATCGAGATACGAGTGGTCGGCGCCGCGTCCGAGCAGGACGCCGTGACGGTCGGCCGGTCGGTGGCCCGCAACAACCTCCTCAAGTGCGCCCTGCACGGCGAGGACCCGAACTGGGGCCGTGTCCTTTCGGCGATCGGCACCACCTCCGCCGTCTTCGACCCGGACCGCCTCGACGTGGCCATCAACGGCGTATGGGTGTGCCGGGACGGCGCGGCGGGTGAGCCGCGGGACGGCGTGGACCTGTCGGAGCGTCAGGTGACGGTCACCGTCGACCTGCGCTCGGGCGGGGCGGCGGCGACGATCTGGACGAACGACCTCACTGCGGCGTACGTCCACGAGAACAGCGCGTACAGCTCGTGAACGGAGTAGAGGCAGACATGCGAACGGTCGTCAGGGAGCACGCACAAGTCTCCGAGGAACTGCGGGGCAGCGTGGTCGTCGTGAAGTTCGGCGGTCACGCCATGGTCGACGCCGAGCTGCAGCGGACCTTCGCGCGTGACGTCGTGGACCTGTGGCACGCGGGCCTGCGCCCCGTCGTCGTGCACGGCGGCGGCCCGCAGATCAACGCGATGCTCGACCGGCTCGGTCTGGAGACCCGGTTCGCGGCGGGCATGCGGGTGACGACGCCGGAGACCATGGAGGTGGTCCGCATGGTGCTGACCGGCCGGGTCCAGCGGGATCTGGTCGGCCACATCAACGCCCACGGGCCCTTCGCCGTGGGCATGACGGGCGAGGACGCGCACACGATGACGGCCGTGCGGCGGTCCGCCTGGGTGGACGGCCGGGCGGTGGACATCGGTCTCGTCGGCGACATCGTGGACGTGAACACCGGTGCGGTGCGCACGCTTCTGGAGCAGGGCCACATCCCGGTCGTCTCCCCCGTGGCACGCGGCGAGGACGGTCAGATCTACAACGTCAACGCCGATCTCGCGGCGTCGGCCCTGGCCGTGGCCCTCGACGCCGAACGCCTCGTGATGCTCACCGACGTGGAGGGGCTGTACGCGAACTGGCCGCACAGCACCGAGGTGATCGAGCGCCTGACGGCCGATGCGCTGGACGGGCTGCTGCCGGAGCTGGCAAGCGGGATGCTGCCGAAGATGGAGGGGTGCCTGCGGGCCGTCCGCGGCGGCGTGCGCAAGGCGCACGTTCTCGACGGGCGGGTGCCGCACGCGGTGCTGCGGGGCATCCTGGGGAAGACCAGCCCCGGCACGACCGTGGTTCCCGACAGCACTTCGGACCTCGCCGAGTGCGCCGTCTGACCGCGTCGCGGCCCCGGCCCGGCCCGGCCTGGCCCGTGTCGTGTCGTGTCGTGTCGTGTCGTGTCGTGTCGTGTCGTGTCGTGTCAGAGGCTCCGCGCGAGTATCCGCGCGTTGCGCCGGGGGTCGAGGGAGCGTGCCCAGGACGGGGGTGCCAGGCGCGCGTCCGCGGGGGCGAATCCGTAGCGGAGGAAGAGATCGCCGCCGCCCGTCGTCGCCGTGAACAGGGCGCTGAGCGACTTGGCGTGCGCCGCGGCCAGTACGGCGCGCAGCAGCCCGGCGCCCACTCCGCGGCCCTGCCGGTGCCCTGCCACGCAGAAGTTGTACAGAACGCCCGTGGCCTTGCGACCCTCCGCCGGATCGGCCGGGTGCACGCGGAGTCCCACGCAGCCCTCCAGGGGGCTGCCCGGTACGTCCATGACGAGGAAGTCGGCAGCGTGGGCCGCGTAGAGCGAGGGCGGGCGCTCCCGCAGCGCACCGGACCGTACGAAGGGGCGGGACAGGGCGACGAGTGCGGCGGCGTCCTCCTCGCGAGCGGCGCGTACGGTGGACATACCCTCGGTGAGCTCGCGCTGCGGCGGGGCAGGGCGCGGCGTAGCCGTGATCAAGGCTGGACCTTCCTCGGTGTTCCACGAACGAAGACGGCTCGTAGCCGTGTCACTGCCGTGTCCCCTCAACGGGACAGCGATAAGGTTAGCCTTACCTAACTAGCGAGTCCAGCGGGGGTGGATCTTCGGACACACCGAGGGCCGGGCCGAGGACCGAGACCGAGGGGCCGGGTCCGGAAACAAGAAAAGGCAAGAGGGAGTAGTCACCTCTTGCCACTCTCAACTTATAGCGCACAGGGGGGCTTGCGGCAAGGCCCCGGTCGTCCCGGACAATCACTCGCCTAAGCCTGATCCTGCGGATATCGGAGACCCCCCTGACCACCAGTGCGTTCAACCTGCCCGCCAACCTTTCGGCCAAGGCCGACCCGGCGCTGATCGGCCGCGACGAACAACACTTCGCCGCCATCGCGGAGAGCCTCGACCAGGCCATCGGCGAACTCTCCGGCCGTCTCGACGTCCTGCGCAAGGCGCCCGGCGGTATCGGCCGGGAGGCGATGGACCGGGACTCGGAGATCCACCGGCTGAGCAGCCGGCTGCGCACCCTGCGCCGCTTCGGCCTCGACCTGTGTCTGGGGCACGTCGTCACCACGGACGACGCCGACGCGGAGCCTCTCTACATCGGACGCCTCGGCCTCACCGACAGCGAGGGCAACCGGCTCCTCGTCGACTGGCGGTCGCCCGCGGCCGAGCCGTTCTTCGCGGCGACCCACGCCAACCCGATGGGGCTGGCGAGCCGCCGCAGGTACCGCTGGACCAGCGGCCGGATCAGCGACTACTGGGACGAGGTGTTCACCGCCGACGGCCTCGAACACCACGCCGCGCTCGACGACCAGTCCGCCTTCATCGCCAGCCTGGGCGGCACCCGGTCGGCCCGGATGCGCGACGTGCTCGGCACCATCCAGGCCGACCAGGACGCCATCATCCGCGCGAGCTCCCGCGGCGCCCTCGTCGTCGACGGCGGGCCGGGCACCGGCAAGACGGTCGTCGCCCTGCACCGCTCCGCGTACCTCCTCTACTCCGACCCGCGCCTCGGCAAGAACCGGCGCGGCAGCGTGCTCTTCGTCGGCCCGCATGAGCCCTACCTCGGTTACGTCGCCGACGTCCTGCCCAGCCTGGGCGAGGAGGGCGTGCAGACCTGCACGCTGCGGGACCTCGTCGCCGAGGGCGCCGCCGCGGGCCCCGAGGCCGACCCGGCGGTGGCCCGCCTGAAATCGTCGGCGGACATGGTGAAGGCGGTCGAGAAGGCCGTCGCGTTCTACGAGGAGCCGCCGACCGAGGCCGTCACGGTCAGGACACCCTGGGCCGAGGTCCGGGTGAGCCGTGCCGACTGGGCCGAGGCGTTCCGGGCGCCGGGTCCGGCGACCGCGCACAACGAGGCGCGCGAGCTGATCTGGGAGGAGCTGGCCACGATCCTCATGGACAAGCAGGGCATGGACGAGGAGGAGGACGGCGTCTCCCCCGAGATGTTCCTGCGGTCGCTGCGCCAGGACAGGGAACTCGTCACGACCCTCAACCGCGCGTGGCCGCTGCTCGAAGCCGCCGATGTCGTCTCCGACCTGTGGACGGTCCCCGCGTATCTGCGGATGTGCGCGCCCTGGCTCGACCGCGACGACGTCATGAGGCTGCAGCGCAAGGACGCCCCCCAGGCCTGGACCGTGTCGGACCTGCCGATCCTGGACGCGGCGCGGCAGCGGCTCGGTGACCCAGCGGCGGCACGGCGCAAGCGGCGGCACGACATCGCGGTCGCCGCCGAGCGCGAGCGCATGTCCGCCGTCATCGACCAGATCCTCGCGGCCGCCGACTCCGCCTCGGCCGGGGACGACAGCGAGGGCGCCGTGCGGATGCTGCACGGCAAGGACCTCCAGGACAGCCTGATCGACGAGAGTGCGCTGCCCACCGAGGACCCGGACCGGCTCGCGGGCCCGTTCGTGCACGTCGTCGTGGACGAGGCGCAGGAACTGACCGACGCGGAGTGGCAGATGCTGCTGCTGCGCTGCCCGTCCCGGAGCTTCACCATCGTCGGTGACCGCGCCCAGGCGAGGCACGGCTTCACCGAGTCGTGGGAGGAGCGCCTGGCGCGGGCCGGGATCGACCGGATCACGATGGCCTCCCTGAGCATCAACTACCGCACGCCTGAGGAGGTCATGGCGGAGGCCGAGCCGGTCATCCGGGCCGAGCTCCCCGACGCGAACGTGCCGACGTCCATCCGCAGCAGCGGCGTGCCCGTCGTGCACGGGGCGGTCATGGACCTGGAGTCGGTGCTCGACGACTGGCTCGCCGCGCACGAGGGCGGGGTCGCGTGCGTCATCGGCAACTCCGCGTTCCACGAGAAGTTCCAGGCTCCGCCGCGGGTGAGCTGTCTGACCCCGGAGCTGTCGAAGGGCCTTGAGTTCGACCTGGTCGTGCTCGTCGAGCCGGACACGTTCGGTACGGGGATCGAGGGGGCGGTCGACCGCTATGTCGCGATGACGCGGGCCACCCGGCAGCTCGTGATCCTCACGGGCTCCTGAGGCCGGGGGAAGGTACGCCTACTGCCACCGCCCGCTACCCCGTCGCGCGACCGTCGACGTAGGTCGCCGCCACCTCGATGGCGCCGATGCGCGACGTGTCGACGCGGCGGGGGTCGTCGCCGAGCACGACCAGGTCGGCGCGCTTGCCCGGGGTGAGGCTGCCCAAAGTGTCCTCCCAGTGGCAGGCGTGGGCGCCGGCGACCGTGTAGGCATGCAGGGCCTCGTCGACGGTGATGCCTTCGCCCGGGCCGATGACCTGGCCCGACGCGGAGGCGCGCTCGACCATGAACTGGATGGCGCGCAGCGGCGAGCCGTCCGTGACGGGGCGGTCGGAGCTGCCGACGAGAGGGATGCCGTGGTCGAGGAAGCCTCGGCCGCGGTAGAGCCAGGGCGCCCTTTCCCTACCCATGATCGCCGCGTAGTCGTCACCGAAGTACCGCAGGAAGTTGGGCTGTACGACCGCGCTGACGCCGAGCCGTGCGAAGCGCGGGAGCTGGTCGGGGCGGATCAGTCCGGCGTGCTCGACACGGTGCCGGGCGGCGGGGCGCGGCCGCAGGCGCTGGGCGCGCTCCAGGGCGTCCAGGGCGAGGTCGGCCGCGCGGTCGCCGATCGCGTGGACGGCGAGCTGCCAGCCCGCGAGGTGGCCGTCCACGATCGTGTCGGCGAGCGCCTGCGGGTCGTCCTGCAACTGGCCCGCGTGGTCGAGGCCTTCGTACGGCGTGCTCAGCGCGGCGGTACGGGCCATCATGCCGCCGTCGGTGTAGATCTTGAGCGCGCCCACGGAGAGCCGGTCGTCGCCGAACCCGGTGCGCAGGCCGAGGTCGAGCGCCCTGGGGATGCCGTCGGCCGCGTGCGCGGCGACCGGGTTGAGCCGGTCCGCGGACACCATGAGCTGGACGCGGAGCGGCAACAGGCCTTCTTCGCGGGCGAGTTGGTAGGCGCCCAGCTCGACCGGGCTGTGGCCGAAGAGGGTGCCGCCGATGCCCGCCTCGGCGCAGGCGGTGACGCCCTCGGCCAGACAGGTCCGGGCGGCGCGCCCGATCGCTTCGGCCAACTCGCGCTGGGAGTACGGGAGACGCAGCGCGCGGGCGGCGCCCATCGCACCCTCGGCCAGAAAGCCGTTGTCGTGCGGGATGCCGGCGGGGAGCAGGTCCAGTACGGCGGAGTTGACGACGCAGCCGTGCCCGGACTCGTGCAGCAGGAACACCTTGCGGCCGTGGCTGACCCGGTCCAGTTCGGCGGCGGTCAGATGGCGGCCGAGGGCCCGCTGGTCGTAGCCGACGAGGCTCAGCCAGGAGCCGGCGGCGCCCTCGCGGGCGGCCGCCGCGTCCACCACGGCGAGCACGTCGTCGATCCGCGTGCGGCCCGCGATGCTCAAGGTGGTCTCCTTGAACCCGGTCCAGGCCAGGTGCACATGGGCGTCGACGAAGCCGGGCAGCACGGTGGCGCCCTGCAGATCGATCACCTCGCGCGCGGGCAGCGAGGTCACGGCCTCGTCCAGGCCCGCGATCCGGCCCCGCCAGATGCCCAGCTCGTGGGCGACGGGACGGTCCGGATCCATGGTGAGGAAGCGCGCGTTCGTCAGTCTGGTGCAGAGCATCGACGGTGTCCCTCCGCGTGGTGCGACGCGTGGTGGTACGCGTACGGGGCGCGCGCGGGGCGGCGCCGGGGAGGTCAGCCGTCCATGGAGGCCGCGAGGGAACGCGGGCGCAGGTCGGTCCAGTTGGTCTCGATGTATGCCAGGCAGGCGTCCCGCGTGTTCTCCTCGAAGGCGACGGTCCACCCGCCGGGGACCTCGGCGAAGGACGGCCAGAGCGAGTGCTGCCCCTCGTCGTTCACCAGGACCAGGAAGCGGCCTTCGGGGTCGTCGAAGGGGTTGGTGCTCATGTGTCGGTGCCTCCTTGGGCGTGACGGAAGTATCTTGGGCCGGACCGAAGGATTAGGTTAGGCTCCCCTAAATTAATGCGAGCTTAGCCTTTCTTCCTTCCCTCTCACAAGGAGACGTTCATGCGCCTGGCGGCCGACACGGACAGTGCCTTCGCCGAGTTCGGACTGCCCGGCGAGCCCGGCACCGACGCGTTCTGGGAGGCTGCGGCGGCTGCTCGTACTCCCGCGTGCGTACGCGCCGACGGTGAGGGTGACGCGGACGGTGACGGTGACGGCGGCTGGAGGGCGCTCTTCCTGTGGCGCGGGTCGGCCGCGAGTGTCGTGTTCGAGAGCTGGTCGGAGCCGGTGCCCCTGCGCCGGTGGGCCGACACGGACTGCTGGTACGCGGAAGTGCGCATGCCCGCGCGGCTGCGGGTGACCTATCAGATCCTCGCGGACGGCGAGGCGGGCGGCGAGGCGTACGCCGACCCCCTCAACCCGGAGGGTGCGGGCGGGGACCGATCCATCGCCGCGACCCCGGACGCCCCGGCCCAGCCCCACTGGCCCTCCGTCGGCCCCGACGACATCCTGCCGCTGCCGAGCACCCGGATCCGGTGGGCCAGCCAGCGGCTCGGCGGGCGGCGTACCGTGCGGGTCCACGCGGCGGGCGGGGGCGGGCCGTTGGTCCTGCTGCTCGACGGGGACGACTGGCTGTACCTGCACCCGGCGGTGACCGCGTTCGACTCGGCCGTCGCCGCCGGTGACATCCCTCCCGTCACCCTCGTCTTCCTGCCGGCCAAGGACCGGGAGGCCGAGTTCGCGTGCGACCCCGCGCTGTGGGAGGCCGTCCGGGACGAACTGCTGCCGCTGGTCGCGGAGTGCGGCGTGCCCGCCGACCCGGAGCGGCTGGTGGTCGTGGGGCAGAGCCTCGGCGGGCTGAGCGCGGTGTACGCGGCGCTGGAGTTCCCGGAGTTGGTGTCCCGCGTCGCCTGCCAGTCGGGGTCGTTCTGGTGGACGCCCGAGGCGGTGGGTTCGGCGGATCCGTTGGGGGGGCCGGTGGGGGGTGCCGTCGCTGCGCGGCTGGCGGCGGATCGGCCCGACCTGTCCGGTCTGCGGATCGCCTTCGATGTGGGGGAACACGAGACGCGGATGCTGCCTCACTGTGAGCTGACGGAGGCGTTGGTTCGGGGGGCCGGGGCGGGGGTCAAGGTCTCTCGGGGGGCGTATGGGCATGATCGGGTGGGATGGCGGGGGGCGGTGGTGAGGGATGTGGCTTGGGTGCTTGGTGCTTCGCTGGGGGGTGGGGGGGTGCGCGCGGGGCGGTGAGGGCTTTGCGCAGTTCCCCGCGCCCCTGGACACACCCCCCGCCGTCCGCCGCCCGCGGGCCCGTGGGGGTTTTCGCGCAGTTCCCCGCGCCCCTGGACACACCCCCCGCCGTTGGCCGCCTGCGGGCCGGTGGGGGTTGGTCGCGCAGTTCCCCGCGCCCCTGGACAAGCGGCCCTCGTTCGCCTGCGGGCCCGTGGGGGTTTTCGCGCAGTTCCCCGCGCCCCTGGACACACCCCCGGCCGTCCACCGCCCGCGGCTCAGCGCATGCGCCGCCCCGGCCCATCCCCCCCCGGCGCGGTGTCGCTAGCGGGCCACTGCTGCGCAGTAGGCCTCGTTCGTGGCCAGTAGGTTTCGGTGGGTGTCTTCGGCTGTGATCGTGCCGTCGGTCAGGATCAGGACTCTGTCGGCGGCGTCCAGGAGGGCCGGGCTGCTGGTGATGACTACTGTGGTGCGGCCCTTGCGGAGCTTGGCGATGTTGCGGGCGATGAGTTGTTCGGTGACCGCGTCGACGGCCGTCGTCGGGTTGTGCAGGACGAGGATGTCCGTGTCGGCGGCCAGGGCGCGGGCCAGGGAGAGGCGTTGGCGCTGTCCGCCCGAGAGGTTCGCGCCGCGGTCGCGGACGGCGTAGTCGAGGCCTTCGCGGTGCAGGGCGACGACGTCGGTGAGCATGGACGCCTCGACCGCCTCGGGGACCGAGACACTCTTGCCCGACGGGTCGATGTTCGTGCGGAGGGTGCCGGCGAAGATCTCCGCGTCGTACGGGTTGACCAGCATGTGCTCGCGGACCGCCTCGACGGAGAGGGCGGCGAGCTCCTCGCCGCTGACCCGCACCACTCCCTCGTACGCGTCGGGCGGCACGTTCACCGCCAGGATCGACGCCAGGTCGGCCACCGCGCGCGGCTGGTAGCCGGCGATCGCCACGAACTCACCCGCCGCCACCGTGAACTTCAGGCCGCGGAGGGAGCCGTAGCGGACGCCGTCGATCTCCAGGTCGCCGCCCGCGGCCGGGTGCTCGGGGCCGGGGGTGGTGACCGGGGGCGCGGAGAGGACGAGCGCCATTCGTTCCGCCGAGGCCCGCGCGATCATCACGTACTTGGGCATCTCCGAGAACATCTTCAGCGGTTCCATGATGAATTGGGCCAGGCCGACGGCCATGACCAGTTCGCCGATGGTGATCCGGCCCTCGAAGGCCAGCCAGCCCGCCGTCAGGGTCACCGCGGCCGCGAGGACCGCGTTGAGGGCCTGCGCGGTGCCCGCGTACACGCCGTTCACCTTGGCGACGGTGATCGCCTGGTGCTTCGCCTCCGTGCTGACCGTCCGGTAGGAGCGGAACGCCGCGTGGTTGCCGCCGAAGCCGTGCAGCGGGCGCAGGCCGCTGATCAGGTCGGCGACCTTCGCCCCGGCCCGGGCCACCCGGGCCTGCTGTTCCCGCGTGCTGGAGCCGATCCGCTTGGACATCACGCTGAGGATGGAGAGGATCGCGACCGTTCCCACGATCACGAGCAGGCCGAGGCGGTAGTCGGCCATGCCCAGCGCGACCGCCGCGACGACCACCGCGACCATCGAGCTGATGAGCAGCGGCACCACCTCGATGATGTCGGCGGTCTGGTCGGCGTCCTCGGTGGCGATGGTGAGGACCTCGCCGGACTTGAGGTCGACGTCCCTGGCCACCGGCTGGAGGCCGCAGCCCGCGACCTTCACGCGCCAGCGGTGCGCCTCCGTCGTGTTGGCCTTCTGCAGGATGCGCATGCCGAACCGCCACGACAGCGACACCGTCGTGATGATCACGGCGAGCGCGCCGATGGACAGGGCGAGCGCGCCGAGCGTGCGGTCGTCCCGCATCGTGTGCTCGACGATCATGCCGAGCGCGATGGGGAAGGCCGTCTCGCCCGCTTGGTAGAGGCCCATGAGGACGGTGCCCCAGACCATGGCGCCGATGTTGCGGCGCAGGGCGGTCCTGAGGATCTCGGATCCCGGGTGCGGCCGCTTCTCACCAGGGCTTTTCGTGGGTGTCGCAGTCTCAGTCTTCATCGAGGTGGCGGGCAATCGCTTCCGGGGTTCGCAGGGTGAACAGGTCTCGGATCGTGATCACGGGACCGTACTCGCGGCGGAGCAGGCCGATCAGCCGTACCGCCAGCATGGAGTGTCCTCCGAGGGACACGAAATCGCTCACCGCGCTCACCTCGTCGTCGTCGAGGTCCAGGGCTTCGGCGAAGAACTCGCAGACCACCGTCTCCGTCTCGGTCTCGGGGCCGCGCTCCCCCGCCGTGGTCAGCGCGCCGAGGGGCTTGGCCTCGGGCAGCGCCTTGGTGTCAGCCTTCCCGTTCACGGTGAGCGGGATGCTGTCGACCTCGGCGTAGTGGGTGGGGCGCAGGAAGTCCGGCAGGCCCGTGCCGACCTCGGCGGCGACGGCGGCCAGGTCGGCGCCGTCGAGGACGAGGTAGGCGGCGAGGCGGTACGCCCCGTCGACCTGCGGGTCGGGCTGGGCGACCGCGGCGGCGAACCGCACCGCCGGGTGGGCGGCGAACGCGGCCTCGACCTCGCCCAGTTCGACCCGGTGGCCGCGGATCTTGACCTGCTGGTCGGTGCGGCCCAGGTAGGTGAGGTTCCCGTCGGGGCGGCGCGTCACCAGGTCACCGGTGCGGTACATGCGCTCGCCCGGCGCGCCGAACGGGCAGGCGACGAAGCGGTGCGCGGTCTGGGCGGGCTGGCCGAGGTAGCCGCGGGCGATCCCGATGCCCGCCACGTAGAGCTCGCCGGGGACGCCGTCCGGCAGCGGCCGCAGCCACGGGTCGAGGACGTACACGTCGGTGTTGTCGATGGCCACGCCCACCACCGGGTCCTGGCACTCGAAGGTGCCGACGCCAAGGGTGTTGATCGTGTACTCGGTGGGGCCGTACAGGTTGTAGCCGACGGTTCCCTCGGTCTCGGCGAGCCGCTGCCAGAGGGTCGGGGTGACGGCCTCGCCGCCGAGGAGGACCAGCGCCGGGCGCCGTGCCGGGTCGGCGAGCAGGCCCTCGGCCACCAGCTGCTGGGCGTAGGTCGGCGTCACGTTGATGACGTCGATCGCGTGCTCCAGGCAGTACTCGACGAGGCCGGGCGCGTCGCGGCGCAGCTCCTCGTCGCAGATGTGCACCTCATGGCCGTCGGCGAGCCACAGCAGCTCCTCCCACGACATGTCGAAGGCGAACGACACGGTGTGCGCGATCCGGAAGGTGCGGTGCCCGTGCTCGGCGAGGACGGGCTCGAAGATCCGGCGCTGGTGGTTGACGAGCATGTTGGTGAGTCCGGCGTACTCGGTCACCACGCCCTTGGGCTTGCCGGTCGAACCGGAGGTGTAGATCGTGTACGCGGGGTGGCGCAGCCGGTCCGGGTCGTCCGGCGCGAACGTCACGAACGGCTCGGCCTCGGGCAGCGGACGGTCCAGCTCGATCAGGTCGTCCGTTCCGACCGGGCCGCCGGTGAGCCGGGGCGACACCGCGCTCACCGTGAGGATCACGTCCGGGCGGGCGTCCGCGACGATCGCCGCGATCCGCTCGTCGGGGTGGTCCAGTTCGAGGGGTACGTACGCGGCGCCGACGCGCAGCACGGCGAACAGCGCCACGATCGAGTCGAGGGAGCGCGGGATCGCGAGCCCCACGGTCGTCTCGGGGCCGAGTCCCCGCGCCGCGAGCACACCCGCCACCGCGCGGCTGCGGTCCCGGAGTTCGGCGAATGTCATCGTCGCGCCGTGGGCGACGAGGGCGGTCCGCCCGGGGTCGCGGTCGGCGGCCCGGTCGAAGCGGTCGACGACCGTGTCCGTGCCGACGTCGGTGCGTTCTGCGGGCTCGGGGTGCCGGCCGAGGCCGGGCAGCGCGCCGACCGGTCCGGTCGAGCGGGCCAGGTCCTCCAGTACGCGCACGTAGTCCGCGAGGAGGCGGCGGGCGTCGCCGCTGTCGCCGTAGCGGTGCTCCAGCTTGACCGTGAGCCGGTCGCCGGGGGTGACGACCCAGGTGAAGGGGTAGTGCGTGGAGTCGTCGGCCTGCACGGACGTGATGCCGTGCCGGGAGTTCATCTCGGCGAAGGCGTCCATGTCCAGGAAGTTCTGGAGTACGAACAGGTTGTCGAAGAGCGTGTCGTGGCCGCTGGCGCGCTGGATCTCGCCGAGCCCGAGGTGCTCGTGCTCCATGGCCTCGACGCGGGCCGTCTGGACGGCCGTCAGGTACTCGCGGACGGTCTGGTCCGGCCTGGCCTTCGTCCACTGCGGCACGGTGTTGAGCAGCACGCCGACGATGTCGGACAGGCCCTCGCCGTCGCGGCCGGAGACGGTCACGCCGAACACGGCGTCGCTGCGGCCCGTGTGCGCGCCGAGCAGGAGGCCGAACGCGCCGGTCAGCACCGAGTTCAGCGTGACGCCGTGCGCCTTGGCGGCGTTCCGCAGCAGCTCCGACTGTTCGGCGGAGAGCGTGTGGACGAGCGCGGGCGGCAGGTCTTCCGACAGAGCGGGGGCCGGTCCCGCGAGCAGGGTGGGGCCGGGGAGCGCGGCCAGGTGCTCCGCCCAGAAACGTTCCGAGACCGCTGCGTCCTTGGCGTCGAGCGCCTTGGCGTACTCCTCGAAGCTCGGCGTGGCCGGGGCGTCGTCGAGCGGCTCCCCGGCGAGGACGGCCTCGTACGCGTCGAACAGGTCCCGCAGCACGATCTCGCGGGACCAGCCGTCCCACAGGAGCAGGTGGTAGCTGAGGAGCAGACCGTCGCGGCCGTCCGGCAGGCGGACCACCGTGAGGCGGATCAGCGGCGGCTCCGCCGGGTCGAAACCGGTGTCGCGGTCGCGGACGCGCAGGGCCTCGACGTCCGCGTCGCTCGTCAGCTCGACGGTGCGGACGCCGACGCGGCGGCCCGCCTTGAGGACCTGGACGGGGTTGCCGTCGTCGTCGGTGGTGAAGCCGGCGCCGACGACCGGGTGCCGTGCGATGACGTGCGCCATCGCGTCGGCCAGCGCGTCCGTGTCCAGCCGCCGGTCGAAGGTGAACCAGCTCTGCGCGACGTAGTGCCCGGCCGCGCCCGCCAGCTGCGCCTGGAAGAACAGGCCCCGCTGGAGGGGGGTGACCGGCGCGGTGCGCTCGGCGGTCGCGGAGGCGTCCGCGACCTGCTCCAGGGCGCGTCGCCAGTGCTCGGTGATCGTGTCGGGGATGCCGTCGGCGAGGGTGAAGGCCGCGTGCAGGCTGCCCGTGGCGTCGTCGATCCAGGCATTGACCTCGACGGCGTACGGGCTGCCCTGGTCACCGCCGGTGATGTGCACCGCCTGGGACTCGCTGCCCCGGCCGAGGTAGTTGAACAGAACCTGCGGGCGGGCGGTCAGCAGCGGCGCCGTCTGCGGGTTCAGGTACTTCAACTGGCCGTACGCGACGTGCCCGCGCTCGTCCGGCTGGCGCTCGGCGACCTCGCGCGCGGCGGCGACGGGGTCGGTGTGCGCGGTGAGCCGTACGGGCGCGATGGAGGTGAACCAGCCGACGGTACGGCTGTAGTCGTGCTGTTCGAGGACCGGGACCCGGCCGTGCCGCTCCAGCTCGACCGCGAGGTCGGTGGGCGACTCCTGCACGTGGGTCAGCGCGGTGCGCAGCGCGCCGCAGAGCAGCTCGGTGAGGCCGACGCCGAGCGCGGCGGGTGCGGTGCGGGTGACGCGGTCGCTGGTCCCGGGCGCGAGGACGACGGTGGTCTCGCGCAGGCTTCCGGCCGTGGCGGTCTCCGCGGCCGCCGGAAGGAGGGCGGGCGCCCGGAGCGTGGTGATCCAGTGCCCGAGGTCGTCGACCGCGTCGGCGGACCGGAGCGTCAGCGCCTCGGCGTACTCGGCGTAGGACGTGGTCGGCGGTGCCAGCTCGGCGCCGCGCATGGCGGTGGCCAGGTCGTCGAGGAGGATCAGCCACGACACCGCGTCGACGGCGAGGTGGTGCACGACGACGACCAGGGTGCGGCTCGCCGCGAGCCAGGAGAACGCGACGACGTCCCCGGACTCGGGGTCGAGCCGTCCGGCGGCCTCGTTCGCGGCGACGGTCGCGTCGGCCGTGTCACTGCGTACGACGGAGATCTCGCGCGCGGGCTCGGTGCGCAGCGCCCACACACCGTGCTCCACACGCAGCCGCAGCCGGAGCGCCGGGTGCGCGGCCACGACGGCGTTCGCGGCGCGCCCGGCGTCGGCGAACCCGGCGCCCTCGGGCGCCACCAACGTCCTGGCCTGGGCGAACCGGTCGAGCGAGCCGCCCAGTTCGCGCTGGCGCAGGACGATCGGCGTCGGGACCAGGGGGCCGTCCTCGCGACGAGCGGCGGTGGGTGCGGTGGCGTGTGCGGGCGTCGCGCCCTGCGGTGCGCTCGACCCCAGGTGCTCGGCGAGCGCGCGCGGCGTCCTGAACAGGAACACGTCCCGCGGCGCGATCCGCAGTCCGAGCGCCCTGGCCCGGTTGATCACGGTGATGGCGACGATGCTGTCGCCGCCGGCGGCGAAGAAGTCGGTGTCGGCGTCCGCGGTGGCGGAGCCGGGCAGCGTTTCCGTGAAGATGCCGACCAACTGGTCGAGGACGGCCGGGACTTCGCCCGCGGGTGCGTCGTGGCCGGTCGCGCGGTTCTCCGGGGTGGCGGCCGCCCGCTCGGCGAGCGCCTTGCGGTCCAGCTTGCCGTTGACCGTCAGCGGCAGGGCGTCGACGGAGAGGACCCGGCCCGGCACCATGTGCACGGGCAGCTTCGCGCCGAGCAGTCCCGCGAGGTCCTTGGGCGCGCGGCCCACGACGTGCGCGACGAGGTGGTCGCCGCTGTCCGCGACGGTGACGGCCACGTCGACCACGCCGTCGAGTTCCCGGACCGCGGCCTCGACCTCGCCGAGTTCGATGCGGAAGCCCTTGAGCTGCACCTGGTCGTCGGCGCGTCCGGCGAACTCCAGCTCGCCGTCGAGCGTCCGGCGGGCGAGGTCGCCCGTGTGGTACATGCGGGAGCCGTCGTCCGCGAACGGGTTCGCCACGAAGCGGCCCGCGGTCAGGCCCGGCCTGCCCAGGTAGCCGAGCGACACCTGGTCACCGGCGACGTAGATGGCGCCGACCCGGCCCGGCGGCACCGGCCGCAGCCGGTCGTCGAGCAGGTAGGTGACCAGGCCCGGGATCGGGCCGCCGATGGGGCTGACGTCCTCGCCGCGGGCGAAGTCGTCGTCGGTCAGCACGCGGTGGGTGACGTGGACGGTGGTCTCGGTGATGCCGTACATGTTGACCAGCTCGGGCGACGCGGTGCCGTGCCGCTCGACCCAGCCGCGCAGCCGCCCGAGGTCGAGGGCCTCGCCGCCGAAGATGATCCGGCGCAGCGCGGGCAGCGGCTCGCCGGCGTGCCGGTCGGCCTCGATGAACTGGTAGAACGCTGACGGCGTCTGGTTGAGCACGGTCACGCCGCGCTCGCGGACGAGTCGGTGGAAGTCGACCGGGGAGCGGGTCAGGCCGTACTCGGGCACCAGCAGCTCACCGCCGTGCGCCAGCGCCCCCCACAGCTCCCAGACCGCGAAGTCGAAGGAGAAGGAGTGGAACTGGACCCACACGTCGTGCGGTCCGAACTCCATGTCGGGCCGGGTGTTTGCGAGGAGCGTCACCACGCTGGAGTGCGGGACGACGACGCCCTTGGGGCGGCCGGTCGATCCTGACGTGTAGATGACGTACGCGGGGTCGTGCCAGCCCGCCTCGGGCGTGTGCGCCCCGGTGGTCTCCGTCGGCAGCTCCTCGCCCTGGACGACGACGCGGGCGGGGACGCCCGTGCGGTCGAGGAGTGCGGTGAAGCGGTCCCGCTGCTCGCGGTCGACGAGCACGACCTGCGGAGCGGCGTCGGCGAGGATGTACTCCAGGCGCTCGTCCGGGTACGCCAGGTCCAGCGGTACGTAGGCGCCGCCCGCGGCGACGATCGCGACCAGGGCGACGACCTGCTCGACGGAGCGCGGCACGGCGACGGCGACACGCTTGCCGGGGCCGACACCGGCCGCGCGCAGCGCTGCGGCCAACTCGTCCTTGGCGGCGGCGAGTTCGCCGTATGTCAGGGACCTGGTGGTGCCGTCGAGTGCGCACTGGGTGACGGCGGTGGCCGCCGGGTCGCGCCGGGCGGCGGCGTCGAACAGGCCGCCCAGGGTGGTCCGTTCCACGGGCGCGGGACGGCGGGTGGCCGCGGGCGCCAGGTCGGCGACCGGGGCGTCCGGCCGCGTGAGCAGGCCGGTGAGGGCCGAGGTGAACGTGCGCAGGATGTCCTGGGCGGTGGTCTCGCCGAGGAGTTCACCGTCGTAGATCAGGTTGAAGCGCGGGCGGCCGTCGGGCGTGCGCTCGACGACGAGCGTCAACGGGTAGTGCGGGGCACCCTCGTTGACGACGTCGGTGATGACGAGTTCGGCGTCGGCGGTGCGCAGGCCGTCCAGGTCGGTGGCGACGTCGAAGACGACGAGGGTGTCGAAGAGCGAGCCGACACCCGCCTGACGGCCGATGCGCGCGAGCGACACGTGCTGGTGGGGCAGGACGGCGCTCTGGTGCTCACGCACCGACGCGAGGAGTTCGCGGGCCGTGGTCGTACCGCTCCAACGGGCGCGTACGGGAATGGTGTTGATGAACAGGCCCACCATGTCGCCGATGCCGGGCACGTCGGCGTCGCGGCCGGACACGGTGGAGCCGAAGACGACGTCGTCGCCGTGCAGGAGGCCGCCGAGCGTCACCGCCCAGGCGCTGTGCACGGCCACGCTCAGGGGCACGCCGGCCGTGCGGACGGCGGTGTCGATGTCGTCCTCCGCCTCGACGGCGGTGTCGGCGAAGCGGTCGGAGGGGGTGTGCCCCTCGGCGACCAGCGAAGGCCCGGGCAGCTCGGCGAGCTCCTCGCGCCACACCCGGTCGCTCTCGTCGTCGTCGCGTCCGGCGAGCCAGTGCACGTAGTCCGGGAAGCCGCCGATCGGGTACACGGTTCCCGGCGCGTGGTACTCGGCGAGCAGCGCGCGCAGCATCGGCGGGACCGACCAGCCGTCGGCGATGATGTGGTGCACGGTCTGCACCAGGACGTTCCTGCCGTCGCCGGCGCGGACGAGCGTGTACCGCATCAGCGGTCCTGTGGCCAGGTCGAACCCGGCGCGGCGGTCCCGCTCGGCGAGGTCGCGTATCTCCTCGTCGGTGATGCCGGGGCGGTCCACGGTGGTGAAGGGCGCCTGGACGCCGTTCTCCAGGACGGAGACGACGCGGCCGTCGGCGAGGGCGGTGAACCGGGCGGCCAGGTTCGGGTACAGCGTGAGCAGCCGGGTGGCCGCGGCCGCGAGCCGGTCGGCGTCGACCTCGCCGTCCGGCGCGTGCAGGGTGAGGAGCTGCTGTTCGACGTACGCGCCCGCCGAGTCGTCGTCGAAGACCGAGTGGAAGTAGAGGCCTTCCTGAAGGGGCGTCAGCGGGAGTACGTCCCGCAGCGCCGGGCCGTCCAGGGCGTCGACGTCGGCCTGGGTGAGCGGCACCAGCGGGAAGTCGCTGGGCGTGTGGCCGCCCTCGTCGAGCGCGGCGAGGCCGGCGAGGGCCACCCGGAAGTACCCGCCGAGCGTGGCGATGTCCTCGTCGGTGAACATGCCGTCGGGCCAGGAGACGGTGGTGACCAGTTCGTACTCGCCGCCGGTGGAGGCCGGTTCGGCGATCGCGTTGAACTCCAGGGCGCGCGGCAGGCGCATGTCCGGGTCGCGCTTCTCGCCCAACTGGCCGGTGGTGCCAGCGAGTTGCCAGTCACCTGCGGCGCCCGCGTCGAAGCGGCCGAGGTAGTTGAAGAGCACCTGCGGCGCGGGGGCGTCGAACTCGGTGTCGGTGAGGTAGCGCAGGGCACCGTACGAGATGCCGTTGCTCGGCACCCGCGAGAGGTCTTCCTTGACCGCCTTGAGCGCGGCGGCGAGGTACTCGGGGTCGGTGAGGTCGGGGGCGGCGCCGGGGTCCACGGTCACCGGGAACAGGGTGGTGAACCAGCCGACCGTGCGGGACAGTTCGGGTTCGAAGCCGGCGGTGTCCGCGACGAAGCGGCCCTCGCGGCCGTGGCCCTCCAGCTCGATGTGCGCGAACGTCTGGTCCTGTCCGAGGTCGCGGCGCCACCGGGCGAGGGCGACGGCGAGCGCGGTGAGGAGGACGTCGTTGACGCCCGCGTGGAACTTCGCGGGGAGTTCGCCGAGGAGCGCGGCGGTGACCTCGGGGCCGACCGAGACGGTCTGGAGCCGCTCGCGTGCGACGGTGTCGGCGGCGGTCAGGGCGCGCCGGCCCACCGGCCGGTCGGGGCCGGGCAGGGGGCGCTGGAAGTACGCCAGGTCGGCGTCGAAGCCCGCGCGTTCGAGGAGCTGCGTCCAGCGCCGGAACGACGTGCCCACCGGGGGCAGTTCGACGCTCGCGCCCGCGGTGTACTGGCGCCACGCCGTGGCCAGGTCCTCCATCAGGACGCGCCAGGACACGCCGTCGACCACCACGTGGTGGGCGACCATGACCAGCTGGCGCGCGTCGCGGCGCCAGACGGCGCGCAGCATCACGCCGTTGTCCGGGTCGAGCCCGTCGGTGGCGAGCGCGACGCAGTCGTCGAGCGGCAGGTCGCTCTCCTGCCACGCCGGCTGCCGCCCCGACTGCCGTCCAGGCCCTGCCGGGTCCGCCGCCGGGATGTCGAAGCTCCAGCGGTCGCCGCGCACCAGCTTGGCGCGCAGCATGTCGTGCCGTGCGAGGACGGCGCAGAGTATCTCGTCGAGGGCTTCGGCGGTGAGCTCCGCCGGGGTGTTCAGGACGACCGACTGCACGAAGCCGTCGATCGCGTCCGTGGTCTCGCCGAGCCACTGCACGATGGGCGAGCCCGCCACGGCACCGGTGGCGACGTCGCCGTGGTCCACCGTGGAGACGTCCTCGCGGCTCGCCACCGCGGCGAGCGCGCCCACGACGCTGTTGGTGAAGATCTGCCGCGCCGTGACGTAGAGACCGGCGTCGCGCAGCGCGCTCAGCAGCGAGATCGTGAGGATGCTGTCGCCGCCGAGCTGGAAGAAGTCCTGGTCGACGCCGACCTCGTCGAGCTGCAGCACCGCCGCGACGGCCGCGCAGACCACGCGTTCGTTCTCGGTGGCGGGCGGGGTGACGGTGCCCTTCGGGGTGGTGGGTTCCGGCAGCGCGTTGCGGTCGAGCTTGCCGTTCGCGGTGAGCGGGAACGCGTCGAGGACGACGATGTGGGTGGGGACCATGTACTCGACCATGTGGTCGGTGGCCCACGCCTTGACCTCGTCGGCCCGCAGCTCCTCGTGGCCGGCGGCGGGGATGACGTATCCGACGAGGTAGGTGCCGCCCGCCGTGTTCTTCTTGGCGACGACGCAGGTGTGGCGTACGCGGGGGTGCTCGGCGAGGCCGACCTCGACGTCCTCGATCTCCAGGCGCATGCCGCGGATCTTGATCTGGTTGTCGGCGCGGCCGAGGAAGTCGAGGGACCCGTCGGGGGCGAACCGCGCGAGGTCACCGGTCCGGTAGAGCCGGGAGCCGTCCGAGGCGAAGGGGTTGGCGACGAACCGGGAGGCCGTCAGGCCGGGCGCGTTGACATAGCCGCGCCCCAGGAGGAAGCCGCCCACGTACAGCTCGCCGCCGACGCCGACCGGGACGGGGCGCAGCTCGTCGTCGAGGACGTACAGCTGGGTGTTGGGGTTGGCCTTGCCGATCGACGTCGACAGGCGCTCGGCCTCGCCGCGGTAGATGACGTGCGAGACGCCGATGGTCGTCTCGGCCGGGCCGTAGCCGTGGTACATGGGGATGTCGAGCCGGGTGCGGAACCGCTCGTACAGCTCGGGGGTCAGCACCTCGCCGCCGCACCAGACGTGGCGCAGGCTGTCGAGCCGGCCGGAGTCGCCCGCCATCTCCAGGAGCACGTCCAGCATGGACGACACGAGGTACGTGAAGGTGACGCGCTGCTCGGCGATCACGCCGAGCAGGTGGTGCGGGTCGCGCTCGCCGCCGGTCCGCAGGACCACGACGCGGCCGCCGCAGACCAGCGGCAGGAAGATCTCGTTGATGGAGATGTCGAAGGAGAGCGGTGCCTTGAACAGCGACGCGTCGTCGGGGCCGAAGCCGAGGATCTCGTCGACCTGCCAGAGCAGGCGCTCGCTGATCGCCTCGTGGCGGATCATCGCGCCCTTGGGCCGCCCGGTCGAACCGGAGGTGAAGATCACGTACGCGAGGGCGTTGCCGGGGACGGCGATCCCGGTCGGCTCGGTGGGGAGGGAGCCGAATCGCCAGTCGCCGAGGTCGACGGCGACGGCTTCCGGCTCGGCCGGGTCGTGCTCGCCCGAGGCGTTGAGCTGCAGCACGACGCGGGCGTCCTCAATGACGACGGACCGGCGCGCGGCGGGCCACTGCGGGTCGAGCGGCACGAACGCGCAGCCCGCCTGGAGCACGGCGAGCAGCCCGACGACCATGTCGGCGGAGCGGCTGAGCGAGATGCCGACGACCTGTTCGGCGGTGAGGCCGCGCGCGACGAGGTGGTGGGCCAGCTGGGCGGAGCGCTCGGCCGCCTCACGATAGGTCAGGGAGCGGTGCTCGTCGACGATGGCGACGGCGTCCGGCCTGAGCCGCGCCTGCTCGCGGAACATCTCGACGATGGTCGGGCGGACCCGGTCGGCGTCGGTGTCGTTCCACTCGGCGAGGGCCTTGAGCCTGGCCGCGGGGCCGGACGGGCCGATGGTGCCGAGGGGCCGGTCGGGGAAGTCGGCGAGGTCGTCGAGGGCGAGCTGCGCGTCGGCCGGGTCGACGCCGTCGGGGACGGCGATCTGCCAGCCGTCCGCTCCGGCGTCCCGACTGCCGGGCCCGGTACCGCCGTTGTCGACCCAGCCGAGGACGTCGGCGAAGAGGGTGCCGGGGGTGAGCTCGATGCCTTCGGGGCTCCCGCCCGTCGCCCAGTACGAGAGACCGATGGCGCACGCCTCGGCGACGGTCCGGTCGGAGTAGTCGCCGGCGCGCCGACGTACATCGGCCAGGCGGGCGGGGGAAAGCAGCACGAGGCCGGCGCTCGGTTCCATCATCGAAGACTCAGCGTCCCTTCCAGGTAATCGCAGTAAGGCTAACCTAAATTAGGCTTGCCTAACTACCCTCTCGCCAGGCACGCCACAGTCGCGCGTACCGGCCACCGAGCGCCACCAACTCGTCGTGCGTGCCCAGCTCCACCACGCGTCCCGCGTCCAGCACGGCGATCCGGTCGGCCGCCATCGCCTGCGTCAGGCGGTGCGCCACGAACAGCGTGGTGCGGCCCGCGCACGCGGCGAGCACGGCGCGCTCCAGCTCGGCGGCGCCCTCGCTGCCCGCCTCCGCGGTCGACTCGTCGAGCACCACCACCGGCGTGCGGCTCAACACGAGGCGGGCCAGGGCGATCTGGGCGATCTTGGTGACGTCCAGACGCTCACCGCCCTCGCCGACCATGGTGTCCAGGCCCTCGGGAAGGTGCTCCACCCACCCGTCGGCGCCCACCGTGCGCAAGGCGTCCATCAGTTCGGCGTCGGTCGCCCCCGGCGCGGCGAGCCGCAGATCCTCGGCGAGCGGGCCGGAGAACACGTGCGTCTCCTGCGTCAGGATGCTCACCAGGGCCCGCGCCCCGGCCTCGTCCAGACCGCCGAGGTCGTGCTCCCCCACGCGCACCGAGCCGGCCTGCGGCGTCCCGATGCCCGCGATCAGCGCGGCCAGCGTCGACTTGCCCGCGCCCGTCGCCCCCACCAGGGCCAGCGAACCGCCCGCCGGGATCGTCAGGTCGACGTCCCGCAGAACCGGTTCGTCGGTGCCGGGATAACTGAACGTCAGCCCCTCCACCGTCACCTGGTGCGGCACGGCGTCCGCCACCTTCACGGACGCGTCGCCGACAAGGCGCTCGTCCCCGGACTCCCCGAGGACGCCGACGAGACGGGTCAGGCTCGCGCCCGACTTCTGCGCCTCGTCGAAGGTGAACATGATGGCGCCCAGCGGCGTGAAGAGGCGGTGGAACATCAGCGGGGCCGCCGACACCTCGCCCAGGCTGGCGGCGTCGGCCTCCAACAGGGCGTATCCGACCACGAGGATGAGGACGAGCCCGATGAACTCGGCGCGGTTCTCCCGGCCCACGAACCGGCCGAAGAACCGGAACACGTCGATGCCGAGATTGCGCACCCGCCACGACTCCTGGGTGACCTTCTCCCGTACCGAGTCCTCCAGGCGGTAGGCCCGGACCGTGTCGATTCCGTTCAGGCCGCTGATCAACGCCTGCGCGCGGTCGGCCTGCGCCACCCGCTGCTTGCGGTAGAGCGGGGCGGACCTGGGCAGATACCAGCGCAGGGCCAGCGCGTACGCGGGCAGCGCGCCGGCGCCCGCGAGGCCGAGCCGCCAGTCGAGGCCGAACATGCCGACCGTGGCGATGAAGACCAGCACGCCCGCCGAGAACACCGTGGGGATGGCCGTCCGGATTCCCTTGGACAGCACGGCCACGTCGTCACCGACCCGGGAGAGCACGTCCCCCCGGCCGACCTGCTCGATCCGTGCGCTCGGCATCCCGAGCACGGCACGGACGGCGCCCTCCCGCAGCCTGGCGAGGAGGTCGGCGCCGAGCCGGCCGATCAGATAGGTCGACGCCGCGGTGGCCGCCGCGCCGAGCAGCGCGGCGGCTCCCATCAGGACCCCGATCGTGACCAGGACCGAACGCGAATCGCCCTCGACCACCCCGTCGACCACCCGGCCGAGCAGGAGCACCGGGAGGATCTGGAGCGCCGCCCCCGCCACCGTGGTGGCGACGGTGGCCGTGGTCAGCCAGGGCACTTCGCGGCAGTGCGCCGAGACCCACCTGGTGGCCTCACGTCCGGTCGCCGTGCGCAGGGTCGCCGGGGCGACGCCGTTGTCGGTGGTGGGTGTTTCGGTGGTGCTCACACGGTGGCCAAGTCGGGACGGGGACGGGACGGGTTGAACGGCATCTCTATTCGACCGACTTGACGAGCTCGTCGATCGCGTACGGGAGGGACAGCGCGGTGCCCTGCGACATCGCGGCGCCCACCGCCGGGCCCTCGCTGTCCAGCAGGTAGGACACGTTGCCCTTCTTGACGGCGTCCAGGTTGGAGAACAGCTTGAACTTCTTCAACGCCTCCGTGTCCGCCTTGTCGTTGATGACGACGATGCGGTCCACGTCGATCAGGTCCGTGCGCTCGGGAGAGAGCTCGGTGGAGAACTTGCCGCCCGCGATCTTGTCGATCTTGGTCTGGTACTTGAAGCCCATGCCCGTCAGGAGCCGTCCACGCACGTCGGTGGAGGTGAACGGGTTGATGGAGTCCTTGTACCAGGACAGCGCGACGGAGGTCTGCTTCGCGAACTTCGGGTGCGCCTTCTTGGCCTCGGTCAGCTTGTCCTCGACGCCCTGGACGATCTTCTTGCCCTCGTCCTCCTTGCCCAGCGCCTTGGAGATGTGCACGACGTTGTCCTGCCACGGAGCGCTGAACAGCTCCTTCTCACCCTTGGTGCGACCCACCGTCGGGGCGAGCTTGGAGAGCTTGTCGTAGGCGGCCTTGTCGATCTCGGAGTAGACCGCGATGATCAGGTCGGGCCGCAGGGAGGCGATCTTCTCGTAGTTGGGGCCGCTGTCGCCGTTCTTCATGACGACCTCGGGCTTGGTGTCGCCCCACTTGTCCTTCACCCAGGGCCACTGGGTGTTGATGTCGGGGGACTTGCCCTCCGGGTTCGGGTACTGGTCGACCATGCCGACCGGCTTGGTGCCGAGCGCCAGGACGGTCTGGTCGTCGGTGTAGCCGACGGTCACGACGCGCTTGGGAGCCTTGGTGATCTTCGTCGAGCCGAACGCGTGCTCCACGGTGACCGGGAACGTGCCGCCACCGGCGGCCGCCGGGGTCTCCTCGCCCGCCTTGTCTTCCGAGTCGGAACCGCATCCCGCGAGGAGGCCGACGCCGAGGGTCGCGGCGGTCAGTACCGCCGCCAGCCGCCGTCGTGGCGTCGTGAGCTTCGATCGGTTGAGGAGCATCCGGATTCCCTTGCTTTCGCGCTGACCGCTGCGCCCCGTGTCTAAGGGCAGCCAAACCTTAACCTGTGGAGATGAGGTTAGCCTAGCCTTACCGATGCATTGGACGGCGGGATACGTCGAGTTGAGACCGGCGTACGTCGAGCGGGGCGGTGTTCCGTCGAACGGGGGCTCCCGCGGCGGCGTTCAGTCGAGCTGGACGTGCGTACGGCCGATGGGCACGATGAGCGGCCGGTCCCCCACCGGGTCGTCGACCACCTTGGCACGCAGCCCGAACGCCTCGTGCAGCAGCTCCGCGGTGATCACGTCACGCGGGTGCCCCTGCGCCAGGATCGAACCGTCCTTCATCACCACGAGGTTGTCGCTGTACCGCGTGGCCAGGTTGAGGTCGTGCAGCACCATGACCACCGTGCACCCCGACTCGTGCAGGTCGTCCACCAGGTCGAGCACGTCGATGGCGTGCGCCAGGTCCAGGTAGGTGGTCGGCTCGTCGAGGAGCAGCAGGTCGGTGCCCTGGGCCAGGGTCATCGAGATCCAGACGCGCTGCCGCTGCCCGCCGGAGAGCGAGTCGACCGGGCGGTCGGCGAGGTCGGAGACGCCGGTCATGGCCAGCGCGCGGGCCACGACGCCCGCGTCGTCGGAGGACCACTGGCGCAGCCAGCTCTGGTGCGGGTGGCGCCCCCTCGCGACCAGGTCGGCGACCGTCAGGCCCTCCGGCGCGACGGGCGTCTGCGGCAGCAGGCCGAGCTTCTTCGCCACGTCCCGGGTCTTGAGCTTGTCGATGTCCTCGCCGTCGAGCACGACGGAGCCCTTGACCGGCTTGAGCAGCCGCGTCAGGGTGCGCAACAGGGTCGATTTGCCGCAGCCGTTGGGGCCGATGATCGTGGTGATCACCCCGGGCGGGATGGTCACGTCGAGGTCGTCGATGACGGCCCGGCCGCCGTAGCCGACCGAGACGCCCCTGGCGGCCAGCCGTGCGGTGGTGTCGATGCTCTCGCCCTTCGACTCGATGCCGTCGACCTTCGACTCGATCTCGGTGATGTACTGAGCGACCACAAGCCCCCCTATTATTAGGTTTGCCTCACCTTTGTACCAGCTCTTCGAGCCGTACCCACCATCGAGTACCCCGTGGTTACTTGAGGTTCTTGAGGTTCGCCCGTACCAACAGGTACACGAGGAAGGGCCCGCCGATCGCGGCGGTGACCACGCCGACGGGCAGGGCGTCCGGCAGCACCGCACGCGTCGTCAGGTCCGCACCGATCAGCAGCAGCGCTCCGACCAGGCCGGACGCCACCATCGGCGGCGTGGGGCGCCGCGTCAGACGCATCGCGACCTGCGGCGCCACCAGCGCGACGAACGGCACCGGGCCGGCCGCGCTCACCGCCACGGCGGCCAGCAGCACCGCGCACAGCAGCAGGACGGCGCGCACGCGCGTGTGCCGGACGCCGAGTCCCGCGGCGACGTCGTCGCCGAGGTGCATCGGCTTGAACTGGAAGGCGGCGCAGGCCACCACGGCGAGGAGGGCGAGCGAGCACCAGAGCGCGATCCACACCTCGTCCCACGACCGGTTGTCCAGCGAACCGACCAGCCATGCCTGGGCGCGGGCCACATCCCTGATGTCGGCCGAGGCGAGCAGCCAGGTCGTGATCGCCTCCATCACGGCGCTCACCGAGATGCCGATGAGGATGAGCCGGAAGCCGTCGACCCCGCGGCGCCACGCCAGGAAGTACACGAGCAGTCCGGTGCCGAGACCGCCGGCGAGCGCCGCCGCGGAGAGTCCCACGGAGTCGACGACCGCCGCGGCGGTGCCGCCCGACACCGTCACCGAGAACACCGCGACCGCGCTGGCGCCTCCGGTGATGCCCAGGATGTCCGGGCTTGCCAGGGGGTTGCGCGCGACCGACTGGGTGATCGCGCCGGACACGCCGAGCGCGATGCCCACGACGAGTCCGGCGAGCGCCCGCGGCATCCGCAGATCCATGATGACGAACTCGTCGACCTGCTCGCCCCGGCCGACGAGGGTGGCCATCACGCGCGACAGGCCGATGGAGAAGTCCCCCACGCTGATGGAGAGGCAGAACAGCAGGAAGGTCGCCGTCATCAGCAGCAGCGTGACGAGGACGAGCCAGGGTCGCCATACGAACGACATCCGGCCGAGCCGCACGCCCGGTGCCACCGAGGGCTGCTTCGCTTCAGTCCCGTCCACGCGCTCTCGCGTCCCGCTCATGCGCTCCCGTGTCCCGCTCATGCGCTCTTGAACTTTCCTCGCCACACCAGGACCGCGAAGAACGGCGCCCCGAGCAGAGCGACGACGACCCCCGCCTCCAACTCGCCGGGCCGCACCACCAGTCGGCCCACGATGTCGCAGACCAGCAGGACGACGGCGCCGAGCAGACCCGCGTACGGCACGAGCCAGCGGTAGTCGGGGCCGGTCCAGTACCTGGCGATGTGGGCCACCATGAGGCCGAGGAACGCGATGGGGCCGCAGGCCGCCGTCGCCGCGCCCGCGAGCAGCGTGATGGCGAGGATGCCGACGGTCCGGCTGACGGCGATGTTCACGCCGAGGCCGCGCGCCACGTCCTCACCCAGGTTGAGCAGGTTGAGGGCGGGCAGCGTCGTCATGGCAAGGACGAGTCCGACCGCGATGAACGCGGCCACCGGCCAGATGACGTCGAATCCGACACCGGCCACGGAGCCCGCGTTCCAGAACCGCAGCGCGTTCAGGGACTTCTGGTCCGAGAGCGCGACCGCCGTCGTCATCGCCGCGAGGAACACCGTGATGCCCTGCCCGGCCAGTGCGAGCGTCAGGGGGTTGCCGGCCCCGCGGCCGATGCTCGCGAGGCCGAAGACGACGACACCCGCCACGGCCGCCCCGAGGAAGGCGAACCATACGTACTGGAACGGGTTGGAGAGCCCGAACACGGCGATCACCGACACCACGGCGAACGACGCGCCCGCGTTCACCCCCAGCAGGCCGGTGTCCGCGATCGGGTTGCGCGTGTAGCCCTGGATCAGCGCCCCGCCGACGCCGAGGGCGACGCCCGCGACCACCGCGAGCACCGTCCGGGGCACCCGCACGGTCTGCACGATGAGCCGGATCTCGGTGAGCCGCTGGTCGGATTCCGGCGCCGCGAACAGCCCGTGCCACACCTCGGCGGGACTCAGTGCGCGCGCGCCCACGGCCAGCGACACGGCCGCCGCGATCACCAGGACCGCGGCGAGCAGGCCGAGGCCGAGAACCCGCCGCCGCCGGGCCTCCGTTGCGCCCTTCGGCACGGGGCGCTCCACTGCAGTCGTGCTCATGTCGACTTACGTTATCCCTTTGATCGGCCCGCGCCGCACGGCCGGGTGGGCCCTAGGACCTGCTGCCGGTCTCGCCGGCGACCGGGCGGGCCTCGGCGGTGGCGGACGGGGAGCCGGACGACTCGGTGCCCCGGGCGCGGACCGAGTCCAGGATCTCGCCGACGCGGATCGCGATGTTGGAGAGCAGCGACGAGGTGATGCCGTGCGTGTGCTCCGTGCCGCCCTGGAGGTAGATGCCGCAGCGCAGATCGGGGTCGGTGGTGATGCGGTAGTCGCGCTCGACGCGGACGCGGCCCTGCTCGTCGCGGAGGCAGCGGTCGGCGACCTCGCCGAGGAGGCCGACGGGGTCGACGGGGCTGTAGCCGGTGGCGAACACCACGACGTCGGCGTCCACGAGGTTCTCCTCGCCGGTGACGAGCGACTTCACCGCGGCCTGGACGCCCTCGGCGGTCTCCTTGACGCCGGTGAGGCGGGAGACGTTGAGGAAGCGCAGCCGCTGGGTGCCGAGGACCTTCTCCTGGTACATCTGCCGGTACAGGTCGTCGATCAGGTCGATGTCCACCACGGAGTAGTTGGTGTTGCCGTGGTAGTCCATCAGCCGCCGCTTGACGTCCTCGGGCGCCTCGAAGTACTCGTCGACGGCGTCCGGGTCGAAGATCCGGTTGGCGAAGCTGCTGTCGTCGGCGGGGCTGTAGCCGTAGCGGGAGAAGACGGCGCAGACCTCGGCCTCGGGGAAGCGGCGGTGCAGGTAGGCGACGTTCTCCGCGGCGCTCTGGCCGGCGCCCACGACGACGAAGCGGGAGGGCGAGGTGCCCTCCAACTGCTCCACCTTGGTGAGCAGTTCGGAGTTGTGCCAGACGCGGTCGCCGCGCTCCACGCCCTCCGGCATGAGGGGGCGCAGGCCGGTGCCTATGACGAGGTTGCGGGCGCGGTGGACCGCGAGCCCCTCCGCCGAACGGACCGTCACGTCCAGGTACTCCACGACTCCGTCACGGACGAACGGCGTCACGCCGACGACCTCGTGACCGTAGGAGACCATGTCGTCGACCTTGGCCGCGGACCACTCCAGGTAGTCGTGGAACTCGACCCGCAGCGGGAAGAGGTTCTTGTGGTTGATGAAGTCGGTCAGCCTTCCCTTGCTCTTCAGGTAGCAGAGGAAGCTGAACTCGCTGGTGGGGTTCCGCTGTGTCACCAGGTCCTTGAGGAAGGACACCTGCATGGTCGCGTCGTCGATCAGCATGCCGCGGTGCCAGCCGAAGCTCGGCTGCTGCTCGAAGAAGTGAGCGGTGACCGTCTCCTCCCTGCCGACGCTTGCGTTGTGCTCGCTGAGCGCGATCGCCATCGCCACATTGGACGGGCCGAAGCCGATGCCAATGAGATCGTGGACCAGTGGTGCGTCGCCAGGAAGAACCTGTGACATGTCACTCCCATCGTGCGGGGAAGCCGCCTGTCAGGCGTGGGGAAGGTACAGATGGTGGGCACGTCGACAGAGCGACCCACTCGAACTTAGGTGAGCCTAAGCTAATCGAGCGCGACTGTCGACCGGACAAAGCGGGCAACCAGCCCTTTGGTGCGGGTATCCGGTCCCGTCAACTGAGGCGCAAAGTAGACTCGTTGCATACTAAGGTAAGCCTTGCTTTACTTATCGTCAGTCGTTCCCTGCTCTGAGGAGGAACCCCATGCGGGTCGTCATGTTCGGTTACCAGACCTGGGGGCACCGCACCCTGCAAGCCCTCCTGGACTCCGAACACGACGTGGCACTGGTCGTGACGCACCCCAAGAGCGAGCACGCGTACGAGAAGATCTGGAGCGATTCGGTCGCCGACCTCGCCGAGGAGCACGGCGTACCGGTGCTGATACGCAACCGCCCCGACGACGAGGAGCTGTTCGAGCGCCTCAAGGAGGCGGACGCGGACATCATCGTCGCCAACAACTGGCGCACCTGGATCCCCCCGCGCATCTTCGGCCTCCCCCGCCACGGCACGCTGAACGTCCACGACTCGCTGCTGCCGAAGTACGCCGGCTTCTCCCCGATCATCTGGGCGATGATCAACGGAGAGTCCGAAGTCGGCGTGACCGCGCACATGATGGACGACGAGCTCGACGCCGGTGACATCGTCCGCCAGGAGTCCGTCCCGGTCGGCCCGAAGGACACCGCGACCGACCTCTTCCACAAGACGGTCGACCTGATCGCCCCCGTCACCATCGGCGCCCTCGACCTCATCGCGAGCGGCCAGACGGAGTTCACCAAGCAGGACCGCTCGCAGGCGAGCTTCTTCCACAAGCGGTCCGCCGAGGACATCCGCATCGACTGGACCTGGCCGGCCGAGGACCTGGAGCGCCTGATCCGCGCCCAGTCCGCGCCGTACCCGAGCGCCTTCGCCTTCCACAAGGGCAAGCGACTGGAGATCGTCTCCGCGGTGGTCTCCGAGGGCCGCTACGGCGGTACGCCCGGACGCATCTTCTACCGCGAGGGCGAAGGCGTGGTCATCGTCGCCGGAGCCGACGCCCGGCACGGCCGCAACCACGGCCTCGCCATCACGCGCGTCCGCACCGAGGACGGCCGTGAGCTGCCCGCGACGGAGTACTTCACCTCCATGGGCGGCTACTTGACCAGCCGCCCCTGATCCCTCGATCCCTCCCCTAACCGGGATCCCGTCCCTGGTCCTCAGCCCGCCGCGGCGAGGACCAGGGGCAGCACCTGCTCGGCGCCCGCCCGGCGCAGGAGGCGGGCGGCGACCGCGAGGGTCCAGCCGGAGTCGGTGCAGTCGTCCACCAGCAGGACCGGCCCCGGTGCGTCCGCCAGGGCGGCGGCCAGCTCCCCCTCGACGCTGAAGGCACCGGACAACGCCCTGAGCCGCTGGGCGGAATTGCTGCGGCGCGCCGCGTGCGCGCCGTCCGGGCTCGTGTATGTCAGCGTGCCCAGGAGGGGCAGTCGGCCGACCGACGCGATGCCCTGCGCGAGGGAGCCGACGAGCTGCGGACGGGTCAGGGACGGCACGGCCACGACACCCACCGGCCGGGCGGCGGCGTCCGCGGCGTCCGACGCCCAGCCCCCGGGAGAGCGCGCCCAGTCGGCGAGGACCGCCACCGCGGCGCGCAGGGCGTCGTCGGGGACCGGGCCGTCCGGCGCGTTCTCCGCAAGGAGCGGGCGCAGTCGGTTGCCCCAGCCGATGTCCGAGAGCCGGCCGAGGGCGCGCCCGGTGGAGCACTGCTCCTTGGCCGGGATGCGGCCCTTGAGGTCGACGCCGAGCGCGGGCATGCCCGTCGGCCACATTCTGCGCGGCTCGATCTCGACGCCGGGGCGGTCCAGTTCCTTCGTGGCGCCCGTCAGCGCCTCCGTCGACACGGAGGAATCGGTCCAGGGGCCCGCGCAGTTGTCGCAGCGGCCGCACGGAACCGCTCCCTCGTCGTCCAGCTGCCGGCGCAGGAACTCCATGCGGCACTGGTCCGTGCGCACGTAGTCACGCATGGCCTGCTGCTCGGACTGGCGCTGCCTGGCGACCCAGGCGTACCGCTCGGAGTCGTAGACCCAGGGCTCGCCGGTGGAGATCCAGCCGCCCTTCACGCGCTTGACCGCGCCGTCCACGTCGAGCACCTTCAGCATGGTCTCCAGCCGGGTGCGGCGCAGCTCGACCAGGGCCTCCAGGGCGGGCACGGACAGCGGCCGCCCCGCGTCGGCGAGGGCCGAGAGGGTCTGGCGGACCTGCGCTTCGGGCGGGAACGCCGTATCGGCGAAGTAGCGCCAGATGGCCTCGTCCTCCTTGCCGGGCAGCAGCAGCACGTCGGCGTGCTCGACGCCGCGCCCCGCACGGCCGACCTGTTGGTAGTACGCGATCGGGGAGGACGGCGAGCCGAGGTGGACCACGAATCCGAGGTCCGGCTTGTCGAAGCCCATGCCGAGCGCCGAGGTGGCGACGAGCGCCTTGACCCGGTTCTCCTGGAGGTCGATCTCGGCCTGCAGCCGGTCGGCGTTCTCCGTGCGGCCCGTGTACGAGGCCACCTCGAAGCCGCGCTGGCGCAGGAAGGCGGTGGCCTCCTCGGCCGCGGCGACCGTCAGTGCGTAGATGATGCCGGAGCCCTGCAGCTCGTCCAGGTGCTCGGCGAGCCAGGCCAGCCGGTGCGCGGCGTCCGGGAGTTGCACGACGCCGAGGCGCAGGCTCTCCCTGTCCAGCGGGCCGCGCAGCACCAGGGCCTCGCCGGCGCCGGTGCCCAGCTGCTCGGCGACGTCCGCGGTGACGCGGGCGTTCGCGGTCGCGGTGGTGGCGAGGACCGGCACGCCGGCCGGGAGCTCGGTCAGCATCGACCGCAGCCTGCGGTAGTCCGGCCGGAAGTCGTGCCCCCAGTCGGAGATGCAGTGCGCCTCGTCCACCACCAGGAGTCCGGTGGTGGAGGCGAGCTTGGGCAGGACCTGATCGCGGAAGTCCACCGAGTTCAGCCGCTCCGGGCTGACGAGGAGGACGTCGGTCTCGCCGCGCTCCACCTCGCCGTAGATGGTGTCCCACTCCTCCGGATTCGCCGAGTTGATGGTGCGGGCCTGGATGCCGGCGCGGGCCGCCGACTCGACCTGGTTGCGCATCAGCGCGAGGAGGGGCGAGATGATCACCGTCGGGCCCGCGCCGCGCCGCCGCAGCAGAGCGGTGGCCACGAAGTACACCGCCGACTTGCCCCAGCCGGTGCGCTGCACCACCAGGGCGCGCCGCCGCTCCCGCACCAGCGCCGCCACCGCCTGCCACTGGTCCTCGCGCAGCCGCGCCGAACCCCTGGGGTCGCCGACGAGCTCGGCGAGGATGGCGTCGGCTTCGTTGCGGAGCTCCAGGTTGTCCATGACCCCATGCAACCCGATGCCACTGACAATCGCCCAATCTGCCACGGCACGCGCCCCACAATGGGCTTGTTGCCGCTGGTCCTCGCCGTGCGAGGAGGGCGCAAGCGTCGGACGACCATGAACTGGGCAGGATATAAGCAGCGCATCATCCGATACCGGCATGCGGTCCCGATTGCTCGTTGCCGCCGACGACCGCGACGGGAAGAATCGGAGTCGTTCCCCGTGCGGCTCTCCGTGGTCCGGTAGGGCTGTGCCGCGCTGCGCTCCCCCAGTCCGACCCCGCCCGCACCACGGGCGCGTAGCCGAAGGGAGGACCGTGACCTTCGGATTCGCTTCGTCCCCTGCCGTACCGGTGCCGGAGCCCCCGGCCTCGTCCGAGTTGTACGCCGATTCCGACCACCGGCTGGCCCGGATGCTGGAGCCCTCCGAGTGGTCAGCCGCGGGGATTCCGCTGCTGCGCAACCCCCGGGAGGTCGTCAGCGGTCTGCACGCACGCCATCGGCCGACTCCGGCGACGGCGGTCGTGGCCGTGCTCGACGCGGACGAACGGCTGCGGGCGAGCGCCTCGTTCAGCAGGCGCGCCACCGTGACGGACGGCTGGGTCTTCCGGAACGCGCTGCTCACGCAGTTGCGCCGGGTCATCCCGCACGACCTGCGGCGCCGCACCCCGGTGCGCACGGCCGTGCTGCTCTACTGCCGTGACGGGGACGCCCGTTGGACCCAGGAGGACGGGGCCTGGATGTGGGGGCTGCGGGACGCCTGCACCCTGCACGGGCTGCGCTGCGGCGCGTACATCACGCTGACGCGCGACGGCTGGCAGGTGCTCGGCGAGGGACGCGGCGGCCGCCGGCCGAGCTCGGGTTCGCAGCCCGAGGAGCTCGGCGAGGCCGATCTGCCGGCGATACGCACCGGAGGCGCCGCCTCCGAAGTACTGCGGCGAGCGGCGGCACGCTGACGGCGGGCTCCTGCCCGCACCACAGCGCGACGCCGTCCGTACCGACGGCCCGCACGGCTCCCACAGCTCACACCTCTCACGCAGGTCACACGGAACCGAATGCACGGCACGGAAGCCGACGGCATACGTCGGCCACCGCACTGTGCTTTCGGCCGTGCTCCTGCGCAGCTGTACTTCAGCGCAGCTGCAGCGCCGGCCGTGATCTCACCGCGTCACCGGGCAAGCGGCCACCGGTCCTGCGGCCACCGCGCGGACGTCGGTGTCAGACGCGCGCGCCCAGCATCGCGTTGATCCGCTGCGGATCGCCGCAGACGATCAGCAGGGCCTTCGCGCGCGTGAGCGCCGTCGGCAACGCCGCGACCGCGGTCTCCTCGCTGCCGCCGTTCACGGCGACGACGACCACGGGCCGGGGCGCGGCACGATTCAGCGCGGCGGCGTCGGCGTAGAAGACGTCGTCACCCGCGTCGTGCTGAGCCCAGTAGGCGGCTTCGCCGAAGGACAGCTCGTGCGCGGCCCACGGGTGCGGGTCGCCGGTGCTGATCACCAGGACGTCGCCGGGGGCTCGCCCGGAGTCGAGCAGGAGGTCGACGGCTTCCTCGGCCGCGTCCAGCGCGCCCTCGGCCGAGGCCGGGATCAGCTGGACCTGCGGAACCGAGGCCGAAGCGTCGGGGGCAGCCGGGGCGGGCGCCCCGGGCTTGGCGGCCGTGTCGCGCGGCGCGCGCTGCGCGGGCGGCATCGGCCGGGCAGGACCCGGACGGCCGGGACGCGGCGGAGCCGCGGGACGGGGGCCGGGTACGGGGCGGGGGGTCGGCGCGGTGCGGCCGTTGGCCTGCGTGGCGCGGGGACCCTGGGCACTCTCGTGAATCTGAGGCTCCTCGGGAATGAGAGGCATGAAGTGTTGTCTATCAAACGCCGACACGACTCGCGTCGGCGGGTGGCACATGAGTGCGATCGGAAGCGCCGGAAAAGCATCAGAACTCAAAGCCGAGCTGACCCTCGATTTCCGGAACTTTTCCGTCCGCCCAGCTGCGGGCCTTCTTGAGGTGCCGCCACTGGGGCAACGCATCAAGATACGCCCACGAAAGCCGGTGGTACGGGGTGGGCCCCCGCTCCGCCAGCGCGGCCTTGTGCACCGGCGACGGATAGCCGGCGTTGGCCGCAAAACCGAAGTCTGCATGTTCGATGCCCAGTTCGGCCATCATTTTGTCGCGCTGAACCTTGGCGATCACCGAAGCCGCGGCGACAGCCACACAGGACTGGTCACCTTTGATCACCGTACGAACCTGCCAGGGAGTCCCGAGGTAGTCGTGCTTCCCGTCGAGGATGACCGCGTCCGGGCGGAGCGGCAGCCCCTCCAGAGCGCGCACCGCGGCGAGCCGCAGCGCGGCCGTCATGCCCAGTTCGTCGATCTCCTCGTGCGAGGCGTGACCGAGGGCGTGCGCCGTGACCCAGCTCTCCAGCTCCGCGGCGAGCGCGGTGCGCCGCTTGGGAGTGATCAGCTTGGAGTCGGTGAGCCCTGCGGGCGGCCGGCGCAGTCCCGTGACCGCCGCACAGACGGTGACAGGTCCCGCCCACGCGCCGCGCCCGACCTCGTCGACACCGGCGACGATCTTCGCTCCGGTGGTGGCGCGCAAGGAGCGCTCGACGGTGTGGGTGGGTGCTTCGTACGGCATGGCGTCAATAGCCTACGCCGCCGGGGACGGCCCGCGACACCCAGGCTGCCCAAACGCTCCGGACCCGGTCAGGGGCGCAGCAGCGGAACCATCACGCGGTCGATCAAGGCCTCGAACTCATCGTCCCGCCATTCACTTCCGCACACCTTCGTGCGGTACATGAACATGGCCGGAATGACGTCACAGACGTACGCGTCGAGCCCCCCGGAACGCACCTCTCCGCGCTCGATTCCCCGCCGGATGACCCCCTTGATCAACTTCACGCTCGGCTCGACGACGCCCTCGAAGATCACGTCATGGAAGCGCTCGGCCGTTGCCGTGTCGCACTCGTGAAGCACGGACCGCAGGGCGTGCCCGGGACGCGAGAACATCGTCACCCGCACCTGCTTGCACAGCTCCAGCAGCTCCTTCCGGACGCTTCCGAGATCCGGGACGCCGTCGAGCCGCGGCAGCCCGGCCCGCAACGCGTCGACGACCAGATCCTCCTTGGACGGCCAGCGGCGGTAGACGGCGGCCTTGCCGGTCTGCGCGCCCGCGGCGACGCCCTCCATCGTCAGCCCACTCCAGCCGACCGTACCGAGCTGCTCAAGGGCGGCATCGAGGATCGCCCGCTCCAGGACAGCTCCCCGGCGACGCGAGGAGACCGTTCGAGCGGGCACGGCCGCCCAGCGGGAAGTAGCCATCAGTTTCTCTCCATTGAGCACGCGAGAAAGGGGGAGCGGACGGGACGGGCGAGTGAACGCTTGCGTTCACTCAAGGGGAGTCACTACCGTCGCATGAACAGTGAACGGGGCCGTTCACTAAGGAACTTGTGGGGGATCATGACGACCACCTCTCAGCTGACGAAAAATCAAAATCCGGGGGCCGCCCGCCGAGAGGGACATCCCGGCCTGGCGCTCACCGTCATCGCGGCCTGCCAACTCATGGTGGTCCTGGACGCGACGATTGTGAACATCGCGCTCCCCCACATCCAGGGAGCGCTCAACTTCTCGACGACCGACCTCACTTGGGTCGTCAGCGCGTACACCCTCACCTTCGGGGGACTGCTGCTGCTCGGCGGCCGCGCCGGTGACATCCTGGGACGCCGCCGCGTCTTCATGGCCGGCATCCTCCTCTTCACGGCTGCCTCGCTCCTCGGCGGTTTCGCCCAGGAGCCCTGGCAGTTGCTGGCCGCGCGCGCCCTGCAGGGCGTCGGTGGCGCCATCGCGTCGCCGACCTCGCTGGCACTCATCACGACGACTTTCCCCGAAGGACCCGAGCGGAACCGCGCTTTCGGTGTCTTCGCCGCCGTCTCCGCAGGTGGTGGCGCCATCGGGCTGCTGGCGGGCGGCATGCTCACCGAGTGGCTCGACTGGCGCTGGGTGCTGTTCGTGAACGTGCCCATCGGCATCCTGATAGCCGTCCTCACCCCGCTCTACATCAACGAGTCCGAGCGTCACCCCGGCCGCTTCGACATCCTCGGCGCGACGACATCGACGCTCGGCATGGCCTCCTTGGTCTACGGCTTCATCCGCGCGTCCGAGGAGGGCTGGCGCGACAGCCTCACCCTGGGCTCGTTCGCCGCGGCGGTGGTCCTGCTCCTGGCCTTCGTCTTCGTCGAGAAGCGCGCGAAGGAGCCGATCACGCCCCTCCGCATGTTCGCCGACCGCAACCGCTCCGGCACCTACGTGATCATGCTCAGCCTCGCCGCCGCGATGTTCGGCATGTTCTTCTTCATCGTCCTCTTCGTGCAGAACATCCTGAACTACACGCCGATCGAGGCCGGCCTGGCCTTCCTGCCAGTCACCGTCGTCATCGCGATCGGGGCGGGCCTGTCGCAGAAGTTCCTCCCCGTGCTCGGCCCCAAGCCGTTCATGGTGACGGGTTCGATCATCGTCGCGCTGGGGCTCGGCTGGCAGACACTGATCAGCCCGGACAGCTCGTACGTCGGTGGAGTGCTCGGCCCGATGCTCCTGTTCGGCTTCGGCATGGGCCTGAACTTCGTCACGCTGACGCTGACCGCCGTCTCCGGGGTGGCCCTCCACGAAGCGGGCGCGGCATCCGGCCTGCTCAACGCCACCCAGCAGGTGGGCGGCTCCCTCGGCCTCTCCATCCTCACCACGGTCTTCGGCACGGCCAGCCGGGACGAGGCCAAGGAGCAGGTGGCGGACTTCATGGCTCACGCCACACCGGAGCAGAAGGCCGAGTTCGCCAAGACTCATGAACTCCCCGCCCCCTGGGCCCACGAGGTGCTGGCGGAGGGCATCTCGACCGCCTTCATCCCGGCCGCCGCCATGGCCGTCCTCGCCCTGATCATCGCCGCACTGGTGATCCGCGTACGCAAGAGCGACCTCGACGCCCTCGCCGGCACGGCGAGCGCAGCGGGGCCCGCGGGCGGCTGACAGGACGGGGCCGCGGGCGCCGGCGCACGGACGACATGCCGCCGACGCCCGCGCCCTGCCGCACGTCTCGGACACGGGCCCCTCCTCCCGACCGGTACCCCCACGCAGCACGCGACCCACCCAAGTGGCCACGGAAGAGCTGCCGGCACCGGCATCCAGTTCAACGCAACGCATGCAGTTCAACGCATGCAGTTCAACGCATGCAACCAAGATCAACTAGCGGCCCGCCTCAGGATAGCCACAGCCAGGCAAGCGGCCCACGGCCCCGAGCGGGCCGGGGCGGACCGGGGCGGGCCGCAGGCCGGCGCTGCTCTTGACGCTCACGCCCCCATCGACGCCGATCCAGCCTTGCCCGGGTGGGGCGGGTCCTGCCTGAGTAGGGCCCGGGTTCTGCCAGGGCAGTGCGGGCCACCCAGCTCTCCCCAGTAGGGCGGGGTCAACCCTGCCCGGACAGGCCCAGCCCCACCTGCCCGGATCGAGCCGGCCAGTGCTCAGCCCACCCTGGGGGGCGGGGGCGTACTCGGCGCCGAGCGTGTCCGACCGGAGGTCAGAACACGTCGCCGGTGACCCAGCCGGGCAGCGCCTCGGTGCGTGCCAGCCACTCCGCGGGCGGCGCTCCACCGTCACCGCACGCGACCACGCCACCCACGATGGCGCAGGTCGTGTCCATGTCGCCGCCCACCTGAGCCGTGTCCCATATGGCCCGCTCGTACGCCCCGAGCCCACGGGCGGCCGACCACAACGCGAACGGCACCGTGTCGTGCGCCGTCGTACGCCGACCACAGCCCAGCACCGCCGCGACCGTCCCGGCGTCGCCGTAGTCGAGCATGTCCCGTGCCCGGCGCAGCCCTGCTCCCACGGCGCTGCGGGGCACCAGGTCGATGACCCCGTCGAGGAGCTCCTTCGGCGTCGGCGGCCCGGCGGGGTCGGCTGTCAGCGCCGCGGCCGCGGCCACCGCCATCGACCCGACGACCGCTTCGCGGTGCTGATGCGTGGGGTATGCCGAGATCTCCGCCTGGTGCGTCGCCTGCTCGGGGTCGTCGGCGTACCAGGCGCCGAGCGGGGCGATCCGCATCGCCGCGCCGTTCCCCCAGGATCCCTGCCCCTTGAAGAGCGCGGAGGCCAGCTCCCGCCAGTCCCCGCCCTCACGAACCTGCCGGAGCAGCCGGTTCACGGCAGGGCCGTAGCCGCGGTCGAAGTCGTGGTGCTCGGCGAACGACTGGGCGAGTGCGTCCTGGTCGATCCGACGGTGCTTCCTGAGGACGGCCAGCACGGAGCAGGCCATCTCCGTGTCGTCGGTCCATTGCCATGGGGCGTCGGGCAGCTCTCGGCGCTTCAGCAGTGGGTAATGCGCGGGCACGAAGAACTGTGAGCCCAGCGCGTCCCCCACCGCCAGTCCGCGCAGGCTGGCCATGGCGCGCTCAAGGCGCCGGTCGGGAGAGGAGTCAGCGGTCATCGCCCTGCCCACTCTATCCGGTCACCCCGTACGGCTCCGGCTCGCGCCAGCGTTCGAACGGTCGGTCCAGCGTGTATTTCCCGTCGTCACCGAGCACCAACATCCTCATCTCTCCGTTGCCCGGGTTGGACAGCGACTCGAACTCCGCCACCGTCCAGTGGAACCAGCGCATGCAGAACAGGCGCATGGTCAATCCGTGCGTGACCAGCAGGACGTTGGGCGGGTGATCCGGTGCCTCGAAGCTCCGGTAGAGGCTCTCCAGGAAAGCCCCCACCCTGTCGTAGACATCGGCCCCCGATTCTCCCTGCGCGAAGCGGTAGAAGAAGTGCCCGTACGCGTCGCGGTACGCCTTCTGCAGCTTTACGTCGTCCCGGTCCTGCCAGTTGCCCCAGTCCTGTTCCCGCAGCCTCGGCTCCTCCCGCACGCGCACCAGCTCGGGGTCGAGCCGGAACGCCTGGAAGGTCTCGTGGGTGCGGCGGTACGGCGAGACGTACACGCTCACCCGCTCACGACCGAGCACTTCCCGCAGGTGTTTCCCCGTCTCCGCCGCCTGGGACCACCCCGACTCGGTGAGTGCCAGCGCGTGATCGGGCTCGCGCTCGTACACGGTGTCGTCGGCGTTTCCGGCCGACTCGCCGTGCCGGACCAGGATGATGCGCCGCGGGCGTGCCATAGGGAAACCCTAGATCGGGTCACTGGCGGGCTGCTCAGTCGGGTAGCCGTCCGGCCTCCATCCGGCGTATTCGGCCCCTGAAGCGCCGGCGGAGGAGCCGGTCGTGCGAGACGACGACGAGCGCTCCCGTCCACTGGTCGAGTGCCGCCTCCAGCTCCTCGACCAGGCCGAGTGCCAGATGATTGGCGGGCTCGTCGAGCAGCAGCAGGTCGGCGGGCCTGGCGAGCAGCCGTGCGAGGGCCAGCCTCCGACGCTGCCCGGCGGACAGGGACCCTACCGGTATGTGCAGGTCACGGGGCCGGAACAGGCCGTACGAGAGGATCAGTTCCCGCTGCTCCTCCTCGGTCAGTCCCAGGCCCTTCCCGAACACTTCGAGGACGGGCTCGGCGGGACGTCGTACCGGTATCTCCTGGGCGAGATAGCCGATCCGGCCCCTGCGGACGACAGAGCCCTCGTCGGGTTCGAGCACCCCCGCCATGGTGCGCAGCAGAGTGGATTTCCCCGCGCCGTTGCCTCCGTGGATCAGCAGTCGGTCGCCGGCCGAGACAGTGAGCGACTCCACGGCCAGCCGCTCCCCCACCCGCACGTCCCGCAGGGTCACCAGGGCCCCTTCGGTCGCGCCGGTCACGGGGCGTGCCGTGAAGCGCAGAGGTTCCGGAGGCCTGGGGACCGGGTTCTCCCGCAGTCTGCGGAGTCGCTCCTGCGCGTTCCGCACGCGTCCGGCGATCGAGGCCTGGACCCGTCCCCCGGCGCGGTCGTACGCCATTTTGTTGTTGTCCTTCATGCCCCGGCCGCCGGCCACCGCGTGGGCTGTGGTCGCCATGAACTCCTGGAGACTGCGTGTCTCCTCGCACCACTGCGCGTACTGCTGCTCCCAGCGCAGTCGGGCGGCTGCCCGTTCCGCCACAAGTCCCTGATAGCCGCCGCCGTGTCGCACCACCGACCGGCGATCGGCGTCCACTTCAAGGATCGCGGTGGCCACGCGCTCCAAGAACGTGCGGTCGTGGGAGACCGCGACCACGGTTCCACGATGCGCCGACAGGGCGCTCTCCAGCCAGTCCAGGGCGCCCTCGTCCAGATGATTGGTCGGCTCGTCCAGGAGCATGACTTCGGGTGCTGCCGCGATGAGGCACGCGAGGCCCAGCCGAGCCTGCTCGCCGCCGGACAGACTGCCCAGCACCCTGTTCCGGCCGATGTGACCGAGCCCCAGTCCGTGCATCGCCTTGTCCACCCGGGCGTCCGCCTCATAGCCGCCGCGCAGTTCGAAGGCCGTGAGCAGGTCCCCGTACTCTCTCAGCCCCTTCTCCGTCGCGGAACCGAGGCCTGCCTCCAGGCTGCGCAACTGGCGCTCCATCGCCCGCAGTTCGTCCAGCGCCGCGTCGATCGCGTCACCGACACAACGGTCGGGCGGGAGCCGAGGAGTCTGAGCGAGGAGCCCGGCGCCTCGCTCGGCGACGGTCACGACCTCGCCGTCGTCCGGCCGTTCGTCCCCGGACATCAGGTGCAGCAGGGTGGACTTTCCCGCGCCGTTCTCCCCCACGACGCCTATGCGCTCACCCGGCCGCACCGCGAGGGACACCCCGTCGAGCAGCAGCCGGTCCCCACGAGTCTTGGTCACGTCATGCAGAGAGATCTGAGTAGGCAAGAGCACCCCCGGTTTCGCATCCACCTCGGACAAACGCAACGTCCGTCGCATTACGATGAGTGTGGCAGACTGCCCGGTCTAACGCAACACGAGTTGTGATTAGATTTCGGTGAGACGACGGAGAAGGGCCGAATCGATGGCGGACGAGCCTGTAGCGCCTGGTCAGAGCGGTGACGTACCGAGCGCTGTGCATCGCCGGTCCGGTGGCACAGCGCGGCGGAGCGGAGCTGGAACGGGCGGATCGCGTGGCGGTGAGGCGCAGCGGCGCAGCTCGCCACGGCCCGTGAAGGCAGAAGCGAGCCGACCCGCCACCGAAACGCAACCGACCGCGAAAGCAGCAGCAACGCCGCCCCAGGAAACGGAAGCAACTCCTCCGTCTCCCGCTCCCGGCACGCGCCGCCCCGGCGGCCGCACAGCCCGCACCCGCGCCGCCGTCCGGGACGCCGTGCTGAGCGGTCTGACCGACCACGGCTATCCCGGGCTCACCGTCGAATACATCGCCGATCACTCGGGCGTGCACAAGACCACGCTGTACCGGCGTTGGGGCGGCCTCGAAGGCATGGTCGCCGACGCCCTGGACATGGCGGGAGAGGACACCTGGACCCCGCCGGACACCGGAAGCCTTGAGGGCGACCTGCGTGAGCTCGCCCGCGAAGTGGTCGACTCGTTCTCCGACGAAACGGCTGCCGCGGCTCCCACCGCCTTCGTCGCGGCGGCCTTCCAGTCGGCACGGGCCGCCGAAGCCCTGCACGCTTTCTACGCCGAGCGGTTCGGCCGCTGCGAGGCGGTCGTCACCCGCGCCGTCGCACGCGGCGACGCACCCCCGGACACCGACGCGGCGGCGCTCGTCCGCGCCGTCTCGGCCCCGCTCTTGCTCCGCGTCTTCATCACGCGCGAGCCGATCGACACGGCGCTCGCGGACCAGTCCGCGGCAGCAGCCGTCGCTGCCACCCGCGAGGGCGCGTTCGCCCGGCGATGCCCGCAGGAGTAAGGGAGTTACCGAGAAAGCGTCACGGAAGCCAGGAGAGCTTCAGCGGTGACAGGTCAAGGGCCGGGGAGGAGGCTGGGAAAGGTCAGGTAGGGGGGTCACACCGTCCACGACGGCTCCAGATGCACGATGTCGCCCGCGATCGCGGAGACATCTGCATCCGTCTGTGCCCGCAGGGACAGTCGCTCCACCCGCTCGGCACGATATTTGCCGTGTTCGGCCGCCGACAGCCACATGGAAAGCACCAGGAACTCGTGCCCGGGCGCCTCGCCGAAAAGCCCTCGCACCATTCCCGGGGAGCCGGCCATCGCGGGGTTCCACACCTTCTCCTGCATCAGCGCGAAGTGCTCCACCCGCGCCTCCCGGACCCGGCAGTGCGCCACTCGCAGCACATCCACGTCCGTGAAGCGCGGTTCGAACCCGGTCTTCACGTCGAAGCGGTAGTCGAAGAGCTTGGCCTGGAGGTTCTTGAAGGTGCCCGACTGCGCGGCCGCCAGGCGGTCGTGCGAGCGGGCCATGAAGGAGTCGTAGAAGGCTCGGCTCTCCCAGAAGGCGAAGACGTGAGCGACACCCGGACGACCCCGACTCCACCCCCCGCCCTGCCCCCGGAACCCCGGCTCACCCAAAAGCCCCGCCCACTTTCGCTGCCCTCGTTCGAACCCCCGACGGTCCACCACGGTGCAGCGAATCCACTTGACCAGCACCGCGCCATCGTACGGCGCGGAGCGCGGCCCGGGTCACGCTCCGGCGTAGTGCACCCGGATCAGCTCGGCTGCATCATCAGCGTCCAGCTCAATACCGAACTCCCGGTCGAGAACGTCCGTCAATTCGCCCACAGGAACGCTTCGTTCGTCCACAGAACCGTCCGGGTGCACCACCGTCAGCTGATCGCCCACCAGCTTGCGGCGCACCTCTGGAGCCGCCTTCTGCACCACCGGACGCCTGATGAACGACGACTTGGGGTGAGTCGACGTGTAGTGGTTCATCACTACGTAGTCGACGGGAAGTCGCCGTTCCTGGGTGTAGGCGTAGAGGTCGAGCCACCCGTCGGATTGCGATGTCCGTAGGACCAGGACACCCTCGGCCTCCTGCTGCAGCCCGAAACGCCACTCTCCTTGCTGCATTTCCACGCCACCGCGCAGCGGGATCGGTTCGAGCAGCCCGTCGGCGCCGAATCCGACATCGCAATGCCACGCTTCGCCGTCCACCTCTACCTTCAGGACCATGTGCGTCACCGCGCGCGTGGACGATGCCCCGACCCTGACCCGAGCCGCGAGCCCGGTGACGTCGAAGCCGATGCGTTCCAGAGCGGCCGCGAAGAGCAGGTTCTGCTCGTAGCAGTAACCGCCTCGCCGACTGTGCAGCAGCTTGGCCTGCAGTGCCGGCAGGTCCAGTGGCACCGGACGGCCGAGCATCATTTCGAGGTTCTCGAAGGGGATCGCCGCCACGTGCTCCCTGTGGAGCACGCGCAGAGTGTCGAGGTCCGGTTTTGTCCCACCCGTGTGCCCGAGTCTCGCCAAGTAGGCCTCGATGTCGAGTTCTTCCCCGCTGAATGTCATGGGTTCATGATCTCCTTCGCCGGATCGCAGGCCGATCGCGTTCGTTTCAGGCCCCGTTGTCCCACCTCTGACCAGCGACGCTACGTCGTTGTCAGTCGCACGCCGTAGCGTGTGCGTTGGACATGCCTGGTGAATCCGTAGCTGCCAGGTCACGAGGAGGGGGAAGTCCAGTGAGCAGTGTCAGCAAGGGAATCAAGAAGGTCGAAGTCGGACTGAAGTGGGATCCGAGCCCGGCGGGGACACCGTCCAACGACCTCGACATCATCGCCGCGACGTACGCCGCGGACGCTCCGTACGGCAACCCCGTCTACCTCGTGCACTTCGACAGCCGCTCCCCCGACGGCACCATCACCCTGAACCGGGACAGCAGGACGGGTCAGGGCTTCGGTTTCGACGAGGTCATGACTCTGGAGCTGGACCGTCTCGCCGCCACTTTCGCCCGGGTCGTCGTGGGGGTGGCCATACAGCAGGAGGCGGAGCAGAAGGTGTTCGGCGAGATCAGGAACACCGCGATCCGGATCCGCGAGGGCTACACGGACCTGGCGCAGAGCGACCTCTCCAGTGTCTCCGGCTGCACGGCCGCGACCATCGCCGAGTTCACCCGGGACGAGACCGGGGCGTGGTCGTTCCGCGAGGTCATCCGAGGCTTTGACGTCGATCCGACGATGTTCGCCTCGCTCATGGGCGGCGAGCACTGACACTGACCCACCTGAGAGCTCCCCTCCGCCCCAGGGACCACACCAAAGGGCGGTGGCGCCGAGGAATCGGCTCCACCGCCCTTGGCGGTCAGGTCACCTCCGGTACGAGCCCACAATCACAGCCCGGCCCGGAGGCACGACCCACTGGTCTCAGCTGCAGCCACTGGTCGAGCCGCAGCCCTCGCAGATGTAGCAGGAACCGGCGCGCTGCATCTTCGTACCGCAGGAGAAGCAGAGCGGCGCGTCGGCCTGGATGCCCAGCTGCATCTCGACGAGCTCCGCGCTGGTGTGCGCCTGCTGCGGCGCGGCCTTGACGCCCTCGGCCTCCGCCTTCGGCGTGGCGACGGCCTTCAGGGGCTCGGTCTGCAGCGGAGCCGACTGGGACAGACCCTCGACGTCGACCTCGTCCTCGGTCGGCTCGTACGACCCGGTCTCCAGGTGCCGCTGACGCTCCTCGGCGGAGTGGATGCCGAGCGCGGAACGCGTCTCGAAGGGCAGGAAGTCCAGCGCCAGGCGGCGGAAGATGTAGTCGACGATCGACTGCGCCATCCGCACGTCCGGGTCGTCCGTCATACCGGCCGGCTCGAAGCGCATGTTCGTGAACTTGGAAACGTACGTCTCCAGGGGCACGCCGTACTGCAGGCCGACCGAGACGGCGATGGAGAAGGCGTCCATCATGCCCGCGAGGGTCGAGCCCTGCTTGGACATCTTCAGGAAGACCTCGCCGAGACCGTCGTCCGGGTAGGAGTTGGCGGTCATGTAGCCCTCGGCGCCACCCACCGTGAAGGAGGTGGTGATGCCGGGACGGCCCTTCGGAAGACGCTTGCGGACCGGGCGGTACTCGACCACCTTCTCGACCGCGGCACGGATCGTGTCCTCGGCCTTCTCGGTGATCTCGGCCTTCTCCTCCTCCTTCTTCTTGGCGGAGAGCGGCTGACCGACCTTGCAGTTGTCGCGGTAGATGGCGAGCGCCTTGACGCCCATCTTCCACGCCTCGAAGTAGACCTCTTCGACGTCCTCGACGGTGGCGGTCTCCGGGAGGTTGACCGTCTTGGAGAGGGCGCCCGAGATCCACGGCTGGATCGCGGCCATCATGCGGACGTGGCCCATCGCGGAGATGGAGCGCTCACCCATGGCGCAGTCGAAGACCTCGTAGTGCTCGGTCTTCAGGCCCGGGGCGTCGATCACATTGCCGTTCTCGGCGATGTGGGCGACGATCGCCTCGATCTGCTCCTCCTGGTAGCCCAGGCGACGCAGGGCCTGCGGCACGGTGCCGTTGACGATCTGCATCGAGCCGCCGCCGACGAGCTTCTTGAACTTCACCAGGGCGAGGTCGGGCTCCAGGCCCGTGGTGTCGCAGGACATCGCGAGACCGATGGTGCCGGTCGGGGCGATGACGGACGCCTGGGAGTTCCGGAAACCGTTCTTCTCGCCGAGGCGGATCACGTCCTGCCAGGCCTCCGTGGCGGCGGCCCAGATCGGCGAGTCCAGGTCGTCCACGCGGACGGCCGCGCCGTTGGCGTCGGCGTGCTGCTTCATGACGCGCTTGTGCGGCGTCGCGTTGCGGGCGTAGCCGTCGTACGGGCCGACGACCGCGGCGAGCTCGGCGGAACGCTTGTACGAGGTGCCCGTCATCAGCGACGTGATGGCGCCGGCGAGGGCGCGACCGCCGTCGGAGTCGTACGCGTGACCGGTCGCCATCAGGAGAGCGCCGAGGTTGGCGTAGCCGATGCCCAGCTGACGGTAGGCGCGGGTGTTCTCGCCGATCTTCTGGGTCGGGAAGTCCGCGAAGCAGATCGAGATGTCCATCGCGGTGATGACCAGCTCGACGACCTTCGAGAAGCGCTCGACGTCGAAGGACTGGTTGCCCTTGCCGTCGTCCTTCAGGAACTTCATCAGGTTCAGCGAGGCGAGGTTGCAGGACGTGTTGTCCAGGTGCATGTACTCGCTGCACGGGTTCGAGCCGTTGATCCGGCCGGACTCCGGGCAGGTGTGCCAGGCGTTGATCGTGTCGTCGTACTGGATGCCGGGGTCGGCACACGCCCAGGCAGCCTCGGCCATCTTGCGGAAGAGCGACTTGGCGTCGACCTCCTCGATGACGTCACCGGTCATCCGGGCCCGCAGACCGAACTTGGAGCCGGACTCCACGGCCTTCATGAACTCGTCGTTCACGCGGACCGAGTTGTTGGCGTTCTGGTACTGGACGGACGTGATGTCGTCGCCGCCCAGGTCCATGTCGAAGCCCGCGTCGCGCAGGGCGCGGATCTTCTCCTCTTCCTTCACCTTGGTCTCGATGAAGCCCTCGATGTCGGGGTGATCGACATCGAGGATGACCATCTTGGCCGCGCGGCGCGTGGCGCCACCGGACTTGATAGTTCCGGCGGAGGCGTCGGCACCGCGCATGAAGGAGACGGGACCCGAGGCGTTGCCTCCGGAGGACAGCAGTTCCTTGGAGGAACGGATGCGGGACAGGTTCAGGCCGGCGCCGGAGCCGCCCTTGAAGATCATGCCCTCTTCCTTGTACCAGTCGAGGATCGACTCCATGGAGTCGTCGACGGCCAGGATGAAGCAGGCGGACACCTGCTGCGGCTGGGGCGTACCGACGTTGAACCAGACCGGCGAGTTGAAGCTGAAGATCTGGTGCAGGAGGGCGTAGGCCAGCTCGTGCTCGAAGATCTCGGCGTCGGCGGGCGAGGCGAAGTAGTTGTAGTCCTCACCGGCCTTGCGGTACGTCTTCACGATGCGGTCGATCAGCTGCTTGAGGCCGGTCTCGCGCTGCGGGGTACCGACGGCCCCGCGGAAGTACTTGCTGGTGACGATGTTGACCGCGTTCACCGACCAGAAGTCGGGGAACTCGACGCCACGCTGCTCGAAGTTGATCGAGCCGTCGCGCCAATTGGTCATGACGACGTCACGGCGCTCCCAGGCCACCTCGTCGTACGGATGCACGCCGGGCGTCGTGTGGATGCGCTCGATACGCAGACCCTTGTTGGCCTTGGAACCCTTAGCGCGGGAACCTCGTGCCGGGCCGCTCGTCGTCTCGGTCATGCCGCCTCCCTGTATCAGGCTAAAACGCCCTGAAGTGCCACGTTCTTCCCGTGGCACGGATGTGTGTCTGATGTTGCGGACATCGCAGAGGACGCCCTCAACAGGTCTGGTTCGCCGCCGGCCGGTCGGTCAGCCGGTCAGTCGGCGGCAGTGGCGGGCACCGGGACTTCGACAGTCCCTCCGGGCCCGCAGTCATTCACGACGCGCTCTCCGCCCGCGTCGCACGGCTCCGCTTGGAGCCGCTGTTCCCTCAGCTCCCCGATGGCAGCCTCGAAGTCCTCGAGCGAGTCGAAGGCCCGGTACACGGACGCGAAGCGCAGGTAGGCGACGAGGTCGAGCTCCTGCAACGGACCGAGTATGGCGAGGCCCACGTCGTGAGTGGTCAGCTCGGCGCTTCCGGTGGCCCGCACCGCCTCTTCGACCCGCTGGCCGAGCAGGGCGAGGGCGTCCTCGGTCACCGGCCGCCCCTGGCACGCCTTGCGGACGCCGTTGATGACCTTGGTACGACTGAAGGGCTCCGTCACGCCGCTGCGCTTGACCACCATCAGTGAGCACGTCTCCACGGTCGTGAAACGACGGGAGCAGTCGGGGCACTGACGGCGCCTGCGGATCGACGTGCCGTCGTCGGTGGTGCGGCTGTCGACTACGCGGCTGTCGGGGTGCCTGCAGAAGGGGCAGTGCATGGAACTTCCAACCCTCCTTCACGGCACGACTCATAAGCCTCAACGGGCCCTCGGGGCCCTCGAAGCAGCCCCAAGCATAGGCGATCCCGGAGGCCCTGAAAGACCAGGGACCACAACTTCTGGGCTGCTGCGGCAATCCAACCACTAGATCTGGGGTTTGGCTGCTTTTTCGGCACCGCGCGTGTCGTGCCACCTCGGAAGACGTCAACCGCACAGGGCCATCGCTCGCGCCGCTCGGGGCGGGGGCCGGTGCCGGGTTGACGGGGTGCCGAGTGGCAGTATGGGAGCCCCGCCGAGGGGCTCACGGTCCCGGCGGTGAAGCGTACCGTAATGAACCGAAATGCCGTTCGGCCCGAGCGCCAGCCATACACCCAAACACATGATCACGGCGGGTAATCTCCGTTTTTTCACTCGAACGTGTGTTTGGCGCAACCTTTCGAAAGCAACTACCGTTGGCTAGCTAGGGAGAGAACATCTCGAGAGGGGCCGACCGACGTGACCACCACCGCAGACAGCGCCACCATCACTGCCCAGGACCGCTCCCAGAGCCGACTCGAGCCGGTGCATGCCATGAATGACGCAGCCACGAACCAGGAGGGGCCCAAGCCCACTCGCTCCCTGCCGGGCCGACCTCCAGGCATCCGAGCCGACAGCTCGGGGCTCACCGACAGGCAACGCCGCGTGATCGAGGTCATCAGGGACTCTGTGCAGCGGCGCGGATACCCGCCGTCGATGCGGGAGATCGGGCAGGCCGTCGGCCTCTCCAGCACCTCCTCCGTCGCCCATCAGCTGATGGCTCTGGAGCGCAAGGGCTTCCTGCGCCGCGATCCGCACCGCCCGCGGGCGTACGAGGTGCGGGGCTCGGACCAGCCCAGCAGCCAGCCCACCGACACCACCGGCAAGCCCGCCGCGTCGTACGTCCCGCTCGTCGGCCGTATCGCGGCCGGTGGACCCATCCTCGCCGAGGAGTCGGTGGAGGACGTCTTCCCCCTCCCCCGCCAGCTCGTGGGGGACGGTGAGCTCTTCGTACTGAAGGTCGTCGGTGACTCGATGATCGAAGCCGCGATCTGTGACGGCGACTGGGTCACGGTGCGCCGCCAGCCCGTCGCGGAGAACGGCGACATCGTGGCCGCCATGCTGGACGGCGAAGCGACGGTCAAGCGATTCAAGCGCGAGGACGGCCACGTCTGGCTGCTGCCGCACAACTCCGCGTACCAGCCGATCCCCGGCGACGAGGCGACGATCCTCGGCAAGGTCGTGGCGGTGCTGCGGCGGGTGTGAAACCCCGCCCCTGACCGGGCCCCGGAACCAACTGCGCCGGTTCCGGGGCCCTGCTGCGTCTGGAGTCGGCCGCCTACGGAGGGGCGAGCCTCGGTACGCGCAGCCGCCCTGTGGCTACAGCCTCGGTGGCCACGGCCCGGAGGCCTACGCCCCGTCCGCCTTCGCCGCGGCGTCGATCGCGGCCAGCGAGCGACGTGCCTGATTACGGTCCGTCGTGTACCAGAAGTCGGGCAGCGAGGCCCGCAGATAGCTGCCGTAGCGCGCGGTGGCCAGCCTGGGGTCCAGGACGGCGACCACCCCGCGGTCCCCCGACGCCCGTACGAGACGTCCCGCGCCCTGAGCCATCAGCAGTGCCGCATGGGTCGCCGCGACCGCCATGAAGCCATTGCCGCCGGCCTCGTCGACCGCCTTCTGGCGAGCGCTCATCAGTGGATCGTCGGGGCGCGGGAACGGAATCTTGTCCATGATCACCAGCTGGCAGCTGGGACCCGGCACGTCGACGCCCTGCCAGAGCGAGAGGGTCCCGAAGAGACACGTCTTCGAGTCCGCCGCGAACCCCTTGATCAACTCGCCGAGGGTTTCCTCGCCCTGCAGGAGGATCGGCACGTCCAGTCGCTCCCGCAGCTCCTCGGCCGCGCCCTGAGCTGCCCGCATGGAGGAGAACAGGCCGAGCGTGCGGCCACCGGCCGCTTCGATCAGCTCGGCCAGCTCATCGAGCATGTCGCTCCGGGTGCCTTCACGTCCCGGCCGGGCCAGGTGCTTGGCGACGTACAGAATGCCCTGCTTGCCGTAGTCGAAGGGCGAGCCGACGTCGAGGCCCTTCCAGACAGGCGCGTCCTCGGATTCGGTGCCCTCCGGTGCCAGGCCGAGCGAGGCACCCACGCCGTTGAAATCGCCGCCCAGCTTGAGCGTGGCGGAGGTGAGGACCACCGAGCGGTCGGCGAAGAGCTTCTCCCTCAGGAGGCCCGACACGGACATGGGAGCCACACGCAGTGAGGCGCCGAAGCGTTCGTGGCGCTCGTACCAGACGACGTCGTACTCGGAGCCGTTCGTAATGCGCTCCGCCACGTCGTGGATCGACTCGACGGAGGCGAGCGCCTGCTTGCGGACCGCGTCCTCGTCCTGGACCGACTTGTCGCGGGTCGAACCGAGCGCTGTGATGACGCCCCGGGCGGCGTCCCGCAGGGCCATCAGCGCATATCCGAGGTCCTCCGGGATCTCTTCCAGACGACCGGGCAGAGCCAGCTCCATCAGGCGCTCGAAGCCCTCCGACGCGGTCTGGAGCTGGTCCGCCACCTTTTCGTTGACGAGCTTCGCCGCTCGGCGCACGGCGCGGTTGACCTGCCCGGGGGTGAGCTCGCCCGTGGCCACGCCGGTGACGCGGGAGACCAGCTCATGGGCCTCGTCCACGATCAGCACCTCGTGCTGGGGCAGCACGGGGGCGCCCTCGATGGCGTCGATGGCGAGCAGCGCGTGGTTCGTGACGACGACGTCGGAGAGCTTGGCGCGCTCACGGGCCGCCTCAGCGAAGCACTCCGCCCCATAGGCGCACTTCGAAGCGCCCAGGCACTCCCGGGAGGAGACGGAGACCTGGGACCACGCGCGGTCGGACACCCCGGGGGTCAGATCGTCGCGGTCGCCGGTCTCGGTCTCGTCCGCCCAGTCCCGCATCCGCAGGAGGTCCTGGCCCAGCTTGCTGGTGGGAGCGGCCGCCTCGAACTGATCGAAAAGCCCCTCCTCCTCGTCCTGCGGCATGCCCTCATGGAGGCGGTGCAGGCACAGGTAGTTCGAGCGGCCCTTGAGCATCGCGAACTGGGGGCGGCGGCGGAGCAGCGGATGCAGCGCGTCCACCGTGCGCGGCAGGTCGCGCTCCACGAGCTGGCGCTGCAGGGCGAGGGTGGCCGTCGCGATCACCACGCGCTCACCGTGGGCCAGGGCCGGCACCAGATAGCCGAGGGATTTACCCGTGCCGGTGCCGGCCTGGACCAGCAGGTGTGAGCCGTCGTCGATCGCCTCGGCGACGGTCTCGGCCATGGACACCTGGCCAGGGCGTTCCGTGCCGCCGACAGCGGTGACGGCGGCGTGCAGGAGCTCGGGGAGGGAGGGCTTCGTCATAGCGCGACCACCCTACGGTGCCCCACTGACAATCCGGCGATCAAGGCTGGTGGAGGGGGTTGGGCACGGTGCCGTGCACGGCGGCGTGCGGGCGCTGGGGCCGGTCCCGGTAACCGTCGAGGTGGAGCCGGTTCCGGTTCAGGCAGAGCCGCTCGATTCGGGGTGTGAGCAGGTCGAACATCTCGTACCGCTCCTTCAGCTCCGGGGCGCGTGCCTGGTGCCGGAGGATCTCCGCACGCACGGAGGACCAGAAGTCGTGCTCCGGGATGCCGAGTTGTTCCTCGCACAGGGGCGCGAGATACCGGAAGACGCCTACGAAGAGACCCGAGTGGATGAACTGGGTGAGGAAGCCGGGAGGCTCGGTGAGGAGTACGTCGCGGACGTCGTCCGGCATCGACTCCTGCTCGGGAAGCGGTACAGCGCTCACGTTGACGTCGTCCACGAAGTCCTTCACCGCCAGCCGGACGGGGACGTCCTTGTCGTCGAAGACGACGATGGTGTTCTCCCCGTGAGGGGAGAACACGGTGCCGTAGCGGTACAGGAAGTGCAGCAGTGGAGGCAGCAGGGCGGCGAAGAGCCGCCGCAGCCACACCTTGGGGGCCAGCCCCGAGCGCTCCACGAGCTCCGCGACGAACGCCCGGCCGTCGGGGTCGGTGTGCGTGAGCGAGGCGAGCGTACGGGCGCGTTCACCCGGTGCGAGGTAGCGGCTGACCGGCTCGCGCCAGATGGCTCCGAGCAGCTCCCTGTACTGGTAGGGCACTTCCGGCAACTCGTCGTACAGAGGGTGCTCGACGGCCACCGACGCGACTTCACCCAGAAGGATCACTCCGCATTCGTCACGGAGAAAGGGGTCCGCGTCACGCAGTGCGTGCATCCAGGCCGTGACGGCGGGCGCGGCGACGGTGCGACCTGTGGGGAGGCCTCGCCACACGAGCGTGTTGAGGACCGACAGCGGAAGCTTCACTGTGTGCCGGTCGGAGCGGGACGCGTTGAGGAACGTACGGATGGACTGCTGAGGGAGGCGCAGGTCGCCGTCGCTGCAGAGCGGAACGATGGCATCCGCGGCGATGGACTGTGCGAAGAGCGGCAGCACGATCTCGTCCCACTGCCAGGGGTGCACGGGGAGGTAGAGGTACTCCTGCGGATCGAGTCCGCGTGCGCGGAGTAAGTCCGCGAAGGATGTGCGGGTGGCGGGGGAGAGCTCGCGCGCGTAGAGGTTCTGCGCGGTCTCCAGCCCTGTGACCCCTTTGTACACAGCGAGACTGGTGTGGACGGCGATCCATGGGAGCGTCGTGGAGCGGCGGGCCTCGGGTGCCCATCGATCGGTGTCGCGGGCGGAGAACCCGATGCGTCCCTTGTTGAGGACGAGCCAGGGGTGGCCGGTCTGGTGCCCCTCAAGTTCCGCGTAGCCGAGGTCGGCGAGTCGGGCGGCGTTGAGCGCCGTGTGATCTATGCGGGTGTCGGCGCTCAGCGTGACGGTCAGCTCGCGGATGAGGTGCCCGAGTGTGGCACCGTCCAGGCCCAGGGTCCTGCGGGCCATCACCAGGAACCGCAGCGGGTCGCTGAAGGGGAGAGCCGGTCCGTCGCCCTCGGCGAGGGTCAGGCCGGCCGGGTCCACATGCCAACTGTCGTACGAGCCACGGCGCGCGCGGAAGGTGAGGCAGGCGCCCTGCCGCCGGACCGACGTGGCGGTCTCGTCCTGCTCGGTCGGTTCGAGGTGAAGCCGGTAGGTGCACGTCTTCCCGTCCGCTGCGGATGCGGATGCGGGTGCGGGCACGGGTACGGGTACGGGCCGGATGATCTCCTCGTACGCGAACTCTCCGATCATCTTGGCCAGCAGGCGGCGCCCGGTCTCGCGCCATCTGTCCTGGGTCAGCTCGGGCGGGTCGTACAGCTCGGCGGAGGGGCTGGGAATCGGGCTGGAAGACGGATTCGGCACGGGGACTCCTCAGGGAGGGAACCGGATCGGGGCGAGCATCGTTACTAAGAGTGATCGGGTCAGAGCATGGCGCGCAGGGCCCGATCACGGACCACGAGGGCCGCGCGTTTGTCGGGCAGTTCCACTTCGGCGCAGTAGCGGAAGCCGGCGCTCAGGAATGCGGAGACGGAGGGGGTGTTGCGCAGGTCGGGTTCAGCTACGACGCGTGCGCATGCGGGGCGACGGTCGAGCACCAGGTCGGCGACGGCTCTGAGCAACGAAGTGCCGAGGCCACGGCCGCGGTTGGCCACTCTGCCGATGAGGAGGTGGATTCCTGTGTCATGAGGACGCGAGGGGTAGTGACGGGCCAGGGGGTCGAGGTCTGCCCGGTAGATCTCCCAGTAGCTCATCGGCATGCCGTCGAGCACGCCCAGGCAGGGGACGCTGCGTCCGTCTCCGTCGAGCTGTCGGCGCAGGTGGGCTTCGGTGACGGCTTCGGGCCCCGCCAGTTCCCAGAAGGCCGCCACGGCGGGGTCGTTCATCCATCGACTGATCAGCGGGAGGTCGCGTTCGAGACGTACGGGTACGAGTTGGAAGACACCGGCGGCGGTGGTGACAGGCCCCCAGCCTCCGACGCCATCCAGGAGATCGTCCTCCACCGCGGCGGCATGCCCGTCGCCCTCGGCCAGCAGGGCGACGAGTTCCTCGGGCAGGCGCAGGTCGAGGGTGTCCGTGCAGTCGGCGCCGGCAGCGGCGGATTCGGTACCGGCGTCGGTGCTCGCATCGGTGGGAGGCACGTCGTCGCTCCTGTCAGCAGAGGTGGGGCATGTCCCTCAGGAATGAAGGGGGTTGGGGATGGTGACGTAGACGGACTGGGTGTCGACGGGGCCGACAAGCTCGTCGAGGCCGTGCAGCCGGGTCAGCAGGTTGGCCTTGCACCGCAGGACGGGTGAGTCGAGCAGGGTCGCGGGCAGAGAGGTGCGCAGCCTGTCGGGCCCTGTCGCGACATCTCCGAGGAAGCGGCGGAAGGCGGCGAGCAGCAGCCGTTCGTCCGCGAGCCGTTCGGCGCCGAGGGCTCCGATGAGGCCGAGGACGTTGTTGATGCCGAGGTAGTAGGCGAACCGCTCGTCCGTCACCTCGTCGGAGACAAAGGTGTCGCTGTCCTGACCGATGCTGGGAAGGCGTCGTTCGAGTTCGGCGCGGCGGGACTCGCGGAAGTAATAGCCCTGGTTGTCCCGGTAGCGGCCGCCCACGGGCCATCCGTCGGGGTCGAGCATGAGGAGGGTGTTCTGCTGGTGCGCCTCCAGGGCGACGCCCGCTTCACTGTCCAGCCACAGCACAGGGCGCACAACGGATTCGAGGTAGCGCAGGAACCACTCGGCGGCCACGGCACCCCGGGACCGGCCCGTCCGTCCGGCGAGTCGGGTGACGGTCTCGGCGAGCCGGGAGCGCATCGCACGAGGTTCCTGGCCGGCGGGCAGCGCCGTCGGCCGCGGCGAGACGAGGCCGGCGATGCAGGTGGCATCGTCACTGGGGCGGAAGGGGTTGTGTCGGATCATGACGTCGAGCCCGAGGACCGGCTCACCGTCGGGGCCGGTGACCGCGAGCCACGCCGGGTCGCGGACCACGTCGAAGCAGGGGTGGACCGACTGCCACTCTTCGCCGAGGCCGCTGCGCAGCAGCCGGTGGACCTCGACGCCGCGGTGCAGCTCCTTGCGGAGGTTCTCCCTGCGGGAGTTGGTGATGCGCAGGCCGAGCGAGAGCTTCAGCATGGCGGCCGCACCGGAGCGGTACAGGGTGCGTACGGAGGAGGTGGGGTGCCACGGGGCGCCATGAGGGCCGAGGTCCTGGAGGAGCCCGGCGTCGAGGAGTGCGGCGGTCGCGGGGCGGTGCCGGAGCTCGCGGATCTGCCAGGGATGCACGGGCAGGGCGACGCGATCGCCCCGGAGCGGCAGGTCCGGACCTGCGAGGCGGGCGGTGAGCTGGTCGGCGGGGACGGCGCGGCCGCGCTCGGTCCAGGCCGAGTCGGAAGCGAGTACGGAGCGGTCGACAGCCAGCCAGTGCAGCGCGAAGGCGCCGCGCAACTCGGGTGAGTACAGGCGGGATTCGGTGTCGGACAGACCCTCGCGGCTCTTGGGGGTCGGATGCAGGGGGTGACCGAGGAGCAGGGACTGTTCGGCGGCGAGGAACAGGTCGGGCTCGTCGTCGGGGCTGTTGCGGCGGTAGGCGATGAACGCGGTCGTGCGGCGGACCGAGTCGGCGACCCGGCCGACCAGGTCGGCACCGTCGCCCGGCTCGGTCGGCTCGCTCAGCTCTGTCGACTCGGTCGGCTCGACCGCCTCAGTCTCGGCCGCTTCGGTCGATTCGGTCGGTTCGGCCGGTTGGGTCGGTTCGGTCGCGCCGGCCGACGGCGGCTCCGTGGTGCGTCGGGCGGTCTCGCGGCCGAGGAGGGCGGCGACGGTGACGGCGTCCACGGGCGGGGCGCTCGCCGGGCCGTCTTCGAGATAGGGGAGGCTGAAGCGGTGCCAGCCGGTGGCCGACCAGTAGTGCACGGGGACGAGCAGGGCCGTTCCGCTGGCCGGGAGGGGGATGCGCAGGACGCCGCGGTCCGGGGCGGGGATGTTGTTCTCCCTGACCCAGCAGCGCAGGAGGTTCTCGACGGCGGCCGTCTGGGCGGCGACGTGCGGGTCGGGGTGATCCAACAGGTCGGTGGACGTGCCGCGCAGGCGTTCGGCGTCCTGGCCGCCACCCTTCTGCCGGGGGACCGTGTTGGACTCCGCCACCAGTGAGGTGTGCGCGCCGCACGCACCCGGGGCGTGGGGTTGGGGGCGGCCTTCGGATGCGGGGGTGGCGTTCAAGAGGGCTTCCTTGTGAGGTTGTCAGGGGCTCCGTGTGGCAACGGGGCGGGTACGCGCTCGGCGGCTCGTGTCAGCCGGAACGGCCCGGGTCCGTCTTGGCTATGCGTGGTGGGCACGCGCCGCGGTGGCCAGCGCGTCGGCGAGGCGGTCGAGGACCGCGGTCGCCTGTTCGTCGGTGATGGTCAGGGGAGGCAGGAGTCGTACGACACTGGAGTGGCGGCCGCCGAGTTCGACGATGAGGCCGCGGCGCAGACACTCGCGTTGTACGGCCGCGGCCAGGTCCGGGGCCGGTGGGTGGGGTCGCGAGGCGGCGAAGGGGTCGTCCGGGGGTGGGCTGAGCCGGGCGTCGACTGGCGGGGCGGGCGCGGCTCCGGCCCGGGTGACCGCTGACGGAGTCTCGGGGCGCGCTTGCGCGGTGGGCGTGGTCGGCGACGGGACCGCCCCTGACTCCGGCCTCACCTCCGAGCCGGCCCCCGGCGCCAGGCCACCCTGCTCCGGAATCGAGCCTCCACCTACCGCCACCCCGGACCCAGAACCCGACACCGACCCCGAGGCCGAGGCCGACCCAGGCGTCGGCATCGGTCCCGGCTTCGGAGCCGGGCCCGGCCCTGTGTCCGAAGCCGGGTCCACCAGTTCCACGCCGATCATCAGCCCCCGGCCGCGGACCTCGCCGATGCAGGGGTGGTCGGCGGCCAGGGAGCGCAGTTGGGCGAGCATGCGGGCGCCGAGGGTGGCGGCGCGTTCTGCGAGGCCGTTCTCGCGGACGTACGCGAGGGTCGCCGCGCCCGCTGCCATGGCGAGCTGGTTGCCGCGGAAGGTGCCGGCGTGCGCGCCGGGCGGCCAGACGTCGAGGTCGTCTCGGTAGACCACGACGGCAAGGGGGAGGCTGCCGCCGATCGCCTTGGAGAGCACCATCACGTCGGGGACGACGCCGCTGTGCTCGACGGCCCAGAAGGCTCCGGTGCGGCCGACGCCCGTCTGTACCTCGTCCGCGATGAGGGGGATGTCGCGCGCGGCGGTGATCTCGCGCATCCGGCGGAGCCAAGCGTCGGGAGCGGGGAGGACTCCGCCCTCGCCCTGGACCGGTTCGAGGATCATGCCTGCGGGTGTCGTCACGCCCGATTTGGGGTCGTCGAGGAGGTTCTCGGTCCATCGGGCGGAGAGCTCGGCGCCACGCGCGCCGCCCAGGCCGAACGGACAGCGGTACTCCTGCGGATAGGGCAGGCGCGCGACCCGTACGTCCGATGCGCCGCCGGATGCTTCGAGCGCCCCGGCCGTCATCCCGTGGTAGGCGCCGGTGAACGCGAGCAGATGGCCGCGGCCGGTGGCGGCGCGGACCAGTTTCAGCGCCGCCTCCACCGCGTCCGTCCCCGCGGGGCCGCAGAACTGGATCCGCGCGTGCTCGGCGAGGCCTCGCGGCAGCGTGTGGAACAGCTCGGTGGTGAAGGCGTCCTTGACCGGTGTGGCCAGGTCGAGGACGTGCAGCGGCGCCCCGGAGTCGAGGACCTTCCGGATCGCCTCAAGCACCACGGGGTGGTTGTGGCCGAGGGCCAGGGTTCCGGCGCCGGAGAGGCAGTCGAGGTAGCGGCGCCCGTCGGCACCCTCGATCGTCAGGCCGCGCGCCCGCACCGGCACGATCGGCAGGGCCCGCGCATACGTACGCGCCGCGGACTCGCGTGCCGACTGACGACGGAGGATCCCCTCTTGGGCCGCGGATTGCGCCATGGATTGCCCCACGGACTGGGACTGCGCCATGGACTTCGGTGCGGACTGCGGTGGGGACTGTGTTACGGAGTTCTCCGCGGACACTGCCGCGGGCGCAGGCTCGGTCACGGCCACGACTGTTGGTCCTCCCGCTGCGGACGAGCGCGTCCGCCGATGCGGCTCGGTGGAGCTCATGTGGGCGGCTGCGCGGGCGAGTTGGCAGGGGGATGAACGCAGGCCGCGACTCCCCCCGTACGTACCAACGACGAAATCGCCGGGGGATCACGGGCAATCGGAAGATCCTTGCCGTGACGGAACCGTTGCCCTTCCGTCGGCCGTCCCCAACGGCACCGGCATAGTGTGGGGGCCGTTCATCAGCGACAGGTGCACCGCTCCCCCGAGCAAATCAGAGCAAAGCAGAGAAACACGGCCAAGGGGTGCCGCACCGGTGGCAACGGGTGTTCCACACCCGGATGGCCAGCACTTTGGAACAATTTCGAGGCCCAGGGGGATTCTCACGATGCGACCCATACGTCCGCTCTTCACCGTTCGCAACAGGAGGAGCGCGCGCACCAGGACCGCCCCCGTGGCGGCTGTGGCGCTCGGCGCGGCGCTCGTACTGACCGCCACGGCCTGCGGTCCCACCGACGACAACGCCGGTGGCGACTCGTCGTCGGCGCAGCCCGGCGACAGCAACGGTGACGACAAGATCCAGATCCCGGACGCCTGGAAGGACAAGCTCAAGGACAACGGGATCGATCTGGACGAGTGGAAGAACGGCGCCTGGAAGAACTGGAACAAGGACGACTGGCTGCGCGAGGCGGGCGACTTCGTCAATCCCATCATCGAGGACCTCTGGGACCCGGACCGGATGCGGGACGCCGACAAGAACCCCGACCGGAGCGTCGACGACAGCGACATCTCCGGTGACCAGGGCGTCACCGACCCGACGCCCAAGCCTGTGCAGGCGGCCCCCGTGGGGACGCCGTACCACGACCGGGCAGCCGAGTCCGGCAAGCTCTTCTTCGACGGCCCCAAGGGTTCGATGGTCTGCTCCGCGACCGTCGTGAAGGACCCGGCCCACCCGGGCAAGTCCAACATGGTGTGGACCGCGGGTCACTGCGTGCACGCGGGCGCCGAGGGCGGCTGGTACCGCAACATGATCTTTGTCCCCTCCTACAACAACAGCGGCAAGTCGGCCGAGGAGCTGCGGAACGCTCCGAAGGAAGAGGTCGCTCCGTACGGCGTCTGGTGGGGTGACTGGGCGCAGACTTCCGACCAGTGGATCGAGCAGGGCGGCCCGACGGGCGGCAAGGGCGCTCCGTACGACTTCGCGGTCATTCACGTGAAGCCGGAGAAGGGCAGCGAGGGCAAGTCGCTTGAGGAGACGGTCGGTTCGGCGCTTCCGGTGGACTTCGACGCCCCGGCGGTGCCCCGGATCGACACGATGACGGCGACCGGCTACCCGGCGGCGCCGCCGTACGACGGCCAGAAGCTGTTCCAGTGCGCGGACAAGCCGGGACGGCTCTCGCTGACCAAGCCCGACCCGACGATGTACCGCGTCGGCTGCACCATGACCGGCGGTTCGTCCGGTGGCGGCTGGGTCGCCGAGGGTCAGGACGGCAAGCCCGCCCTGGTGTCGAACACCTCCATCGGTCCGGTGACGGCGGGCTGGCTGGCCGGTCCGCGCCTCGGCAAGGAGGCCAAGGGCATCTACAGCGCGGTCAGCAAGAAGTTCGCCGGCCAGTAGACAGGTCTCTGGGGCAGGCCCGGGAGACAAGCCCGGAAGGCCAGCTCGGCAGCGAAGTCCAGTAGAGAAGCACAGCGGCGGGGCGCCGAAAACCTTCACGACCCCGCCGCTGTTCGCCCCCAACCTCACAGGCATAGTGAGGTGTCGCGTCACAGCGGGTGCCACGGAGCCCTGCGCCGACGCATGACACGTACATGGCAATCACACGTTTCAACGGGGGTACCTGCACCATGCGTTCCACTCGTGCGCCGTTCGCGCGCAGCCGCGGACGGCGGGTCGCGCTCGCCGCCACCGGGCTCGCGGCGACCTTGGCGCTCACCGCCACGGCCTGTGGCCCGAGCGACGACAAGGCGAGCGACAAGCCGGACACCACCACGTCCCAGGGAGCCGACGGCTCCGATTCCGGTTCCGACACCAAGCTTCCCGACGGCCTCGCCGACAAGCTCAAGGACAACGGGATCGACCTGGACGACTGGAAGAACGGCGCCTGGAAGAACTGGGACAAGGACGACTGGGTGCGCGAGGCCAAGGACTTCGCCAACCCGGTCATCGAAGGGCTCTGGAAGCCCGAGCGGATGCGGAAGGCGAAGGACCCGAACAAGACGATCGCCGCGAAGGACGCGGCCGCCGGCCAGGGCGCGACCGACCCCGAGCCGACTCCGGTGCGGGCCAAGCCCGAGAAGACGCCGTACCACAAGAACGCCGCCCCGGTCGGCAAGATCTTCTTCGACTCCCCCGAGGGGTCGATGGTCTGCTCCGGCACGGTCGTGAAGGACCCGCGCAACCCGGGCAAGTCCAACCTCGTGTGGACCGCGGGCCACTGCGTGCACGCCGGCCAGAACGGCGGCTGGTACCGCAACATCGCCTTCGTGCCGTCCTACAACGACCTGGGCAAGTCCGAGGCCCAGCTGCGCAACGCGGCCCCGCAGGAGATCGCCCCCTACGGCCAGTACTGGGCGGACTGGGTCTCGACCTCGAACGAGTGGATAAACGACGGCGGTCCGACGGGCGGCTCGGGTGCGACGTACGACTACGCCGTCATGCATGTGAAGCCGGAGCAGGGCGGCAAGTCCCTGGAGGAGACCGTCGGCAACGCGCTCGACGTCGACTTGTCGACCCCGGCCGCGCAGAGCGTGAGCTCGATGGGCGCCTGGGGCTACCCGGCCGCCCCGCCGTACAACGGCCTGCTCATGCACCAGTGTGTGGACAAGCCGGGCCGGCTCTCGCTGTCGCCGTCCCTGCCGACGATGTACCGCATCGGCTGCACCATGACCGGCGGTTCGTCCGGCGGTGGCTGGTTCCGGATGGTGGGCGGCAAGACGAAGCTCGTGTCGAACACCTCGATCGGCCCGGCCGAGAACACCTGGCTGGCCGGCCCCCAGCTCGGCAGGGGCGCCGAGCAGGTCTACGACATGATGAGCAAGAAGTACGGCGCTCAGTAGCCGCACGGCACCACACCTGACATGGCGAAGGCCCGCCCCCTACGAGAGGGGGCGGGCCTTCGCCAGGTGCGCTACCGGGTCAGCTTCTCGGCTCAGTGCGCGGCGAGCACGTACGGAGCGAGCTCCGCGGCGAGCTCTTCGTGCACCTGCGCCTTGAGCAGCGTGCCCTCGCCGGTGTGCTCCTCGGAGAGCACCTCGCCCTCGGCGTGCGCCCGCGAGACGAGCTGGCCGTGCGTGTACGGAACGAGGGCTTCGATGTCGACCTCGGGCCGCGGCAGTTCGCTGTCGATGAGCCCGAGCAGTTCGTCGATTCCGGCGCCGGACCGCGCGGAGACCGCGATCGCGTGCTTCTCGTTGCGCAGCAGGCGCTGGAGGACCAGCGGGTCCGCAGCGTCCGCCTTGTTGATCACGACGATCTCGGGCACGTCGGTGGCGCCCACGTCGCGGATCACCTCGCGCACCGCGGCGAGCTGCTCCTCCGGCACCGGATGCGAACCGTCCACCACGTGCAGGATGAGGTCCGAGTCGCCGACCTCCTCCATCGTGGAGCGGAAGGCCTCCACGAGGTGGTGCGGCAGGTGTCGTACGAACCCGACGGTGTCCGCCAGGGTGTAGACCCGGCCGCTCGGCGTCTCGGCCCGGCGCACGGTGGGGTCGAGGGTGGCGAACAGCGCGTTCTCCACCAGTACGCCCGCGCCTGTGAGGCGGTTGAGGAGGGAGGACTTGCCCGCGTTCGTATATCCGGCGATCGCTACCGAAGGCACCTTGTTGCGCCAGCGCTCCTGCCGCTTGATGTCGCGGCCCGTCTTCATCTCCGCGATCTCCCGGCGCATCTTCGCCATCTTCTCGCGGATCCGTCGCCGGTCCGTCTCGATCTTGGTCTCACCGGGACCGCGGGTGGCCATGCCGCCACCGCCGCCGCCGCCCATCTGACGGGAGAGCGACTGACCCCAGCCACGGAGCCTCGGCAGCATGTACTGCATCTGCGCGAGGGCGACCTGCGCCTTGCCCTCTCGGGACTTGGCGTGCTGGGCGAAGATGTCGAGGATCAGGGCGGTCCTGTCGACCACCTTGACCTTGACGACGTCTTCGAGGTGGATCAGCTGGCCGGGGCTCAGCTCACCGTCGCAGACGACGGTGTCGGCTCCGGTCTCAAGCACGATGTCGCGCAGCTCCAGGGCCTTGCCGGAGCCGATGTACGTCGCCGGGTCGGGCTTGTCGCGGCGCTGGACGACACCGTCGAGCACGAGCGCGCCCGCGGTCTCGGCGAGGGCGGCCAGCTCGGCGAGGGAGTTCTCCGCATCCTGGACCGTTCCCGAAGTCCACACGCCGACGAGCACCACTCGCTCCAGGCGGAGCTGTCGGTACTCGACTTCGGTGACGTCCTCGAGCTCGGTGGAGAGGCCCGCGACGCGGCGCAGAGCCGCGCGCTCGGAGCGGTCGAGCTGCTCGCCGTCCCGCTCTCCGTCGATCTCGTGGCTCCAGGCGACGTCCTCTTCCATCAGGGCATCGGCCCGAAGACCTTCGGGGTAGTTCTGCGCGAAGCTCTGTGCGTCCTGGGAAGGGGAAGAAGAGGAGGTCATTTGGTCCTTACGTCGATTCGTCGATGGAAAAGGCGACGGATGCGGGATCCGTCACAGTCGACAACGCCCGGCGTGGTCCGGAGATTCCCGGAACCGGCCGATCCTGCCCTGAGATGTCCCCGAGGGGATGTCCCTGACGGGCGTGCCGTCGACCCCATGATGGTTGCACGGCACGGCCCGTCTCGTCATCCGGGTTATTTCCCGGCTTTCCACTCCGGATGCCCCGGCATCGGCGGCGTCTTCTTCCCGTACAGCCAGCCGTCGAAGAAGCCTCCGAGATCACGTCCGGCCACCTGGGACGCGAGCCGCACGAAGTCGGCGGTCTCGGCGTTGCCGTCGTGGTGGATGCGGACCCACTCCCGCTCCAGGCGGTCGAAGGCCTCGTGCCCGATCTCCTGGCGCAGGGCGTAGAGCACCAGGGCACTGCCGTCGTAGACCACGGGGCGGAAGAGGCTGATCTTCTGTCCGGGCGCGGGCGCCTTCGGCCTCGCCGGGGGCCCGCCGGCCGCGCGCCACCGGTCGGAATGGCGGTAGGCGTTCCGCATCCTGTCGGCCAGCGGCCGGTCCGCCTCCTCCTCGGCGAAAAGGGCCTCGTACCAGGTGGCGTGGCCTTCATTGAGCCAGAGGTCCGACCACGACCTCGGGCTGACACTGTCGCCGAACCACTGGTGTGCCAGCTCGTGCACCATGATCGCGTCGACGTACCACTCCGGGTACTCGGGGCGGGTGAAGATGTCTCTCTCGAAGAGAGAGAGTGTCTGCGTTTCGAGTTCGAAGCCTGTCCTGGCCTGGGCGACCAGGATGCCGTACACCTCGAAGGGGTAGCGGCCGACCTTCTGCTCCATCCAGCCGATCTGGCCGGGTGTCTTCTTCAGCCAGCGCTCCAGGACCTTGCGGTCCTTGGTGGGCACCACGTCGCGCACCGGAAGGCCGTGCGGTCCCTCCCGGTGCACCACGGTGGAACGTCCGATCGACACCTGGGCCAGTTCGGTCGCCATCGGGTGGTGGGAGCGGTACGCCCAGGTGGTGGCGGCGCCGTTCCGGGTGGTGCCGGCCGGGAGGCCGTTGGCGACGGCGGTGAGCCCCTTGGGCGCGGTGATCCGGAAGGTGAATTCCGCCTTGTCCGCGGGATGGTCGTTGCAGGGGAAGACCCGGTGGGCGGCGTCCGCCTGGTTGGCCATGGCCAGTCCGTCGTCGGTGCGCAGCCAGCCGCCCTCGGTGCCCTTAGCGGGCACCGGGTCACTGGTGTGGCGGACGGTGATCAGCATCCGGTCGCCGCGCCCGACCGCCGCGGACGGTGTCACGACCAGGTCCTCGCCGCTGCTTTCGAAGCGAGCGCGCTCGCCGTTCATCTCGACGGAGCGCACGGTGCCGTGCGCGAAGTCGAGGTTCACGCGCTCCAGGTGGTCGGTCGCGCGGGCGTAGATCTTGGTGACGGCGTCCAGCGGCTTGCGGTTGTCACCGTGATAGGTGAAGGCGATGTCGTACGTCTCGACGTCGTATCCGGGGTTGCCCAGGTGCGGGAAGAGCCGGTCGCCGATGCCGAGCGGAGTGGCCGGTGACGGTGCGCCGGCCGCGAGGAGCGCGGTGGAAGCGGCCGCGGCGACCAGGGCGGCGGCGATGCGGGGGGTGCGGAGGGCCTTCGGCCCGGAGGCCGTGGTCCGAGGGGTGAGCAGCATGAACCACCGCTATCAGCGCGCGTCTTGTCAGCACGGGACGGCGCGCGCCGAACCACTCGAACGGGTCGCCCGGTGCGCCCCTCCGACCGGGCACCGCGCGCGGGCGAGCTCTTCAGTGGACGGCGGCCGCCGGATGCTGGGCGCGGCTCACGTCGAACACACCGGGGACAGCGCGCATCGCGCGCATCAGGCCTGGCAGGTGGGCGGCGTCGGGGAGTTGCAGTGTGTACGTGTGGCGTACGCGCTGCTGGGTCGGTGGCTCCACGGTCGCCGAGATGATCGCCACTCCTTCGAGGGCGATCGCTTCGGTGAGGTCGGCGAGCAGGTGCGCCCGGCCGAACGATTCGGCGATCAGGGTGACGCGGCACTCGGCGGTGTCCCCCCAGCGCACGCCGACCTCCGCACGCCCCGCTTCCTTCATGCGCTCCACTCCGGGGCAGCCGATCCGGTGGACGGTCACCATGCCCCCGCGGACGGCGAAGGCGGTGATGTCGTCGGGTGGCACCGGCGTACAACAGCCGGCGAGGCGCACGCTCGCGCCCTCGCGGTCCACGACGGCGTTGGCGGCGGCCGGCCGCAGCACGCCGGCCGGCTCCGGCTTCGGCACAGGTGCCGCGGCCTGCTGGGGCGGCCGCTGCGCGGAGGGGGCCGGCACGGGCGCCGCGGGCGCCGGGTGCGTGGTGAGCCAGCGCCGGATGGCGATCCGCGCGGCGGGCGTGCGCGCATGGTCCAGCCACTCGCGTGACGGCCCGGAGGTGAGGTCCTGGCCCATGAGGAGCTGCACGGTGTCGCCGTCCCGCAGGACCGTGCTGAGCGTCGCCAGACGGCCGTTGACCCGGGCGCCGATGCAGGCGTGGGCGTCCTCGCCGTACTGGGCGTAGGCGGCGTCCACGCAGCTGGCGCCCGCGGGGAGGCCGAGCGTGCCGCCGTCGGGCCGGAAGACGGCGATCTCGCGGTCCTGGGCGAGGTCCTCGCGCAGCGTCGACCAGAACGTGTCGGGGTCGGGGGCGGCCTGCTGCCAGTCGAGGAGCCGGGAGAGCCAGCCGGGCCTGGTCGGGTCCACGCGCTCGTCGTCGGCGCCGTCGGACGGCTCCTCCGAAGGAGGAGCGTAGGGATTGCGCAGGGCGACGACGCCCGCTTCGGCGACCTGGTGCATCTGATGGGTGCGGATGAGGACTTCGGCGACCTCGCCGTCGGCGCGGGTCACGGCCGTGTGCAGCGATTGGTAGAGGTTGAACTTCGGTACGGCGATGAAGTCCTTGAACTCCGAGACGACCGGTGTGAAGCAGGTGTGCAGCTCTCCCAGGACTCCGTAGCAGTCGGCGTCCTCGTTCACGAGGACGAGGAGACGGCCGAAGTCGGAGGCGCGCAGTTCGCCGCGCTTGCGGTGCACGCGGTGCACGGAGACGGAGTGCCGGGGCCTGATGAGTACTTCGGCGGTGATGCCCGCGTCGCGCAGCACGCCGCGCACCTCGCCCGCGATGTCCCCGAGGGGGTCGTCGACGCTCGCCTCATTAGCGGCGATCATGGCCTTGACCTGCGCGCACTCCTCCGGATGGAGGATCGCGAAGACGAGGTCCTCCAGCTCCGTCTTGAGTGCCTGCACGCCGAGGCGCTCGGCGAGCGGGATGAGCACGTCCCGGGTGACCTTGGCGATGCGGGCCTGTTTCTCGGGGCGCATGACACCGAGGGTGCGCATGTTGTGCAGCCGGTCGGCGAGCTTGATCGACATGACGCGTACGTCGTTGCCGGTGGCGACGAGCATCTTGCGGAACGTCTCGGGCTCCGCCGCCGCTCCGTAGTCGACCTTTTCCAGCTTCGTGACGCCGTCGACCAGATAGCAGACGTCGTCGCCGAACTCGGCGCGCACCTGGTCGAGCGTCACGTCCGTGTCCTCGACCGTGTCGTGGAGCAGGGACGCGGTGAGGGTCGTGATCTCCGCGCCGAGCTGGGCGAGGATCAGGGTCACCGCGAGGGGGTGGGTGATGTACGGCTCACCGCTCTTGCGGGTCTGGCCGCGGTGCGAGGACTCGGCGAGGACGTACGCGCGGCGGAGGGGCTCCAGGTCCGCGTCCGGGTAGTGGCCTCGGTGGGCCTCCGCCACATGGCCGATCGCGTCGGGGAGACGGTCCCGGGTGCCGGACCCGAGGAGAGCGGCACGGCCGAGCCTGCGCAGGTCTAGACGGGCGCGGCCGCGCCTGCGCTGAACCCCGGACGCGACGGGGCCGGGCGTGGCCGGATTCGTGGCCTCCGCACTCATGAGCACCTCCGGCTGCTTCGACCGGCGGTGATCGGACGGTGGCATACTCCGTCCGGGCCGGTGCTTGATGCTACCGAGCCCATCACGCGGTGCTGACCGCCTCTCGCCGAGCGTGAAACGGATCACCCATTCGAGCGACACTTCATGAGGTTGCCGTTTCGATCCATTCGGGCATGATCTCGCCCTCGGCGACGATCACGGCGCCGCCCGTCATCTCGATCTCGCCGTCGGGCCGCTCAGTGATCACCAGGCGGCCGCCGGGCAGGTCGACGGTGTACGTGACCGGGGCGCCGGTCACGGCCGGGTCCAGGCCGTCCTTGCGGGCCGCCGCGACGGCCACGGCGCAGGCGCCGGTGCCGCAGGAGCGGGTCTCGCCCGCGCCGCGCTCGTGCACCCGCATGGCGACGTGGCGGGCGCCTCGGGGGACGACGAGTTCCACGTTCGCCCCGTCCGGGTAGGCGGAGGCGGGGCTGAGGGGCGGCGGGTCGTAGAGATTGCCGGCTTCGGAGAGGTCGTCGATGAAGGCGACCGCGTGCGGATTGCCCATGTTCACGTTGAGCGCGGGCCAGCGGTGGTCGCCGACCGAGACGGTGACGTCCCCTTCGGGGAGCAGTGCCTTGCCCATCCCGACGGTGATGTCGCCGCCGGACTCGGCCTTGGCGATGTGCACGGTCTTCACGCCGCCGCGGGTGGCCACTGCCAGGTCACCCTCGCCGACATACCCCGCGTGCTGCAGGTACCGGGCGAAGACGCGCACTCCATTGCCGCACATCTCGGCGACCGAACCGTCGCCGTTGCGGTAGTCCATGAACCACTCGGCGCGGTCCGCCAGGTGGCGCGCCTCGGGGTGGGCCGCGGAGCGCACGACATGCAGGAGGCCGTCCCCGCCGATGCCCGCACGGCGGTCGCAGAGGGCGGCGACAGCGGTCGGGGGCAGGTCGATGGCGTTGTCGGGGTCGGGGATGATCACGAAGTCGTTCTCGGTCCCGTGCCCCTTGAGGAAGGCGATCCGCGTGCTCATTCCTCGATCGTACGGGGTGGGTACGACAGCGGGTCACGCGGTGCCGTACGGGCGGGGCCCGCACGGTGCGGCTCAGCGGAGTCGGGCCACCCGCCACACGGCGAGGACCACGGCGCCCAGGAACAGCAGGGCGTACCCGGAGACGACCCGCCAGTCCGGGCGGCGCCCGGAGCCGCGCTCGGGCAGCCCTGGCCAGGTGTGGCCCACGCGGCGGGCGGCCATCATGCCCCAGCCTGCGGCGCAGCAGCTCAGCAGCAGCCCGAGCATGGCGACGACGGCGCCGCCGTCGCCGAACTCGAAGGCGAGCGGGAACGCGAACATCAGGGATCCGACCGCGGCCAGGATCACGATGGGTGCGAGCTGCCAGACGCGCAGCCGGGGCTGCGGGCGCAGCTCGACCTCGACCTCGGGTTCCTGGGACATCTCGTCCGGGTCGGGACCGTCGTCCGTCACGCTGCCCCGGGTCTCGTCGGGGCCGTCGGGACTCAGCTGCTCCCCGCCGTCATGTGCGGTGTCACGAGGGCCGGCCTCCATCGCCACGCGCCCTCCCACTTCGGACTTCACCGGTCGATCGATGGTCGATGATGGCACGGTGTCAGGTGCCGGGATGACCGCCGGAGCGTCCCGATGCCATCACGTGATCAGGCTGTGACCGGTCGTTCGACCAACGCCAGTGCGCGGGCCGGGAGTTCCTCGCGGTCGGCCACCGCCCCACTGAGCCAGTGCACCCGCGGGTCGCGGCGGAACCACGAGTCCTGACGGCGCGCGAAGCGCTTGGTGGCGCGGACCGTTTCGGCGCGCGCCTCGTCCTCCGTGCACTCTCCGGCGAGCGCCGCGAGCACCTGCTGGTAGCCGAGCGCGCGGGACGCCGTACGCCCCTCCCGCAACCCCTTGGCCTCCAGCGCACGAACTTCGTCGACGAGGCCCCGGTCCCACATGCGGTCCACGCGCGTGGCGATGCGTTCGTCGAGTTCGGGGCGTGCCACGTCGACGCCGATCTGGACGGTGTCGTAGACGGAATCGTGGCCGGGAAGGTTGGCGGTGAAGGGCTTGCCGGTGATCTCGATGACCTCCAGGGCGCGGACGATCCGGCGGCCGTTGCTCGGCAGGATCGCGCGGGCCGCCTCGGGGTCGGCGGCGGCGAGGCGGGCGTGCAGCGCTCCGGAGCCGCGCAGTGTGAGCTCCTCCTCCAGGCGGGCCCTTACGTCGGGGTCGGTGCCGGGGAACTCCAGGTGGTCCACCGCTCCCCGGACATAGAGGCCGGAGCCGCCGACGAGGATCGGCCAGCGCCCTTCGGCGAGGAGGCGGTCGATCTCGGCGCGGGCCAGCTTCTGGTACTCGGCGACGCTGGCCGCCTCCGTGACTTCCCAGATGTCGAGGAGGTGGTGGGGCACGCCGGCGCGCTCGTCGAGCGTCAGCTTGGCGGTGCCGATATCCATCCCTCGGTAGAGCTGCATCGAGTCGGCGTTGACGATTTCGCCGCCGAGACGCTGGGCGAGGAAAACGCCCAGATCGGACTTTCCGGCCGCGGTCGGACCGACGACGGCGATGACCCGCGGGGCGGGGGTTGCACTACTCACCGCCCCAGTCTCGCAAACCCCGCACCCCCTTCCCGAACGAGCGACGTGACGGCACGGCTCTGAGGTCGTTGCCTGTTGCGAGGTTCCGGCCGCCGGTTTCGAGGACCGATCACCCGGGCGACGCAATGAGACGCACCGGGCGGGGCGGGATTTCGCCCACACGAGTAACGTATGGAGTAGATATGGGCGTTTTTGCACGGTTCCGTCGGAAGGCCAAGGACGGCGAAGAGGCCTCAACGGCTGAGGCGGCTGCCGACACGACGGCTGAGCCGAAGGCGGCCACGAAGTCCTCCGAGGCCGAAGCCGATGCGAAGCCCGCTGCCGAGGCCGACAAGGACGCCGAGGGCGTTGCCGAGGGCAAGCCCCACGAGGCCGCCGAAGGGGCCGACGCGGACGGTGTGGACATCCCGAAGCAGCAGTCCGCGGAGAAGGCCGCCGACAACGAGGCCGGTGAGGGCGCCCGGAAGTAGCTCCCCGGCGAGGGAAGGTGGACCCATGGGCTTCCTGGACCAGCTGAAAGCCAAGCTCGCCCCGGCCAAGGACAAGGTCTCGCACCTCGCGCAGCAGCACGGGGACAAGATCGACCAGGGCCTGGACAAGGCCGCGAAGGTGGTCGACGAGAGGACCAAGGGCAAGTACAGCGACAAGATCCGGACGGGCACGGGGAAGGCCAAGGACGCCGTCGACCGTCTCGCCGGTCCGGACCAGGGCAAGGACGCGGGCGGCACCACCACCCCGCCGACGCCTCCGTCGCCCCCTCCAGCTTCCTGAACCGCAACGGTGGACGGCCGCGAAGCACTCCGCTTCGCGGCCGCCTCCGCATGTCCTGACGGCTCCGCACGGCGCCTCCGCACGTCCTGTCCGCGGTGGCGGTGAGCGTGCCTACGCGGCGCGCGGGCCCCGTTGTGGCTGCGCGCCCCTGGAAGCGCCTCTGGAAGCCCCGCTACGACCAGGCGGCCACCACGTACCCCACGCCGTACGGCGCGTCCTCGTAGAGCAGCTCGCCGCTCAGCGCCGCGCCGTCCGCCGCACCGGCGAGCACCTGCCACGGGGCACGGCCCGCCGCCTTCAGCTCCGCCGCGAGACCCGCGTCCAGCGCCTTCAGCGCCGCGATGTCGGCCGCGCCGACCGCACGTCCCACCTCGGCGTCGAAACCGGCCGCACGCTCGTCGAGGTACCCCGGCGCCTTCAGGGTGCGGCACGCGCTCGCGTCGCCCATCACCAGCAGTGCCACCCGGTCCGCCCCGGCCCCGATTTCCGCTCCGAGTTGAATACACCGCTCGGCGGCGAGTGGTTCCCACACGCCGAGACCTTCCACCGGAGCGGTCGACCACTGGGTGCGTTCGAGGAGCCAGCCGGCCACGGCGAGCGACGACGGAAGTTCACGCCGCCCGGCTTCGTCCGGCGTGCGCCGCGGCGCCGGTCCGAGACGTACGTCGACGTCCACCCCGAACCCCCGGAAGGATCCGCGGGCACCCTGCGGGTACGGGCCGCGCCCGCTCTGCCCGGCCGGGCCGACCACGAGGAGCCGGTCGGGCCGTGCGGCGGCGAGCACGCCGACGGCGTCCGAGCACGCCGCGCGCGCGGCGTCCAGTTCGGGGGCGGCGCCCGCGGCGACCTCGGGGACGAGCAGCGGCGGAGAAGGGCAGACGGCTGCGGCGACAAGCATGATCCGCAGAGTAACGCGCCCTAAGAAGAGATCTCTCCGGAGTCCCGCTCCAGGCCCAGGACCACGAAGTGGTCAGTCGCAGCCGCAGCCACTGCCCGTCGCGACCGGAAGCGGCTCGGGAGCACCGATCTTCGGCAGCCCCAGCATCACACCGGCGGGCTTCGCGGCCGCCTCGGCGTTCCGCTTCTCCCAGGCGTCTCCCGCGCGCGTGGGACGCACGTTCAGTACGGCGCCCTCGGCCAGGAGGTGGTGCGGCGCGGCGTAGGTGATTTCGACGGTCACGACGTCGCCGGGGCGCACTTCGGTGTCCGGCTTGGTGAAGTGGACCAGGCGGTTGTCGGGGGCGCGGCCGGACAGGCGGTGCGTGGCGCCGTCCTTGCGACCCTCGCCCTCGGCGACCATCAGTTCCAGGGTGCGGCCGACCTGCTTCTTGTTCTCCTCCCAGGAGATCTCCTCCTGGAGGGCCACCAGCCGCTCGTAACGCGACTGGACGACCTCCTTGGGGATCTGTCCCTCCATGGTCGCCGCCGGGGTCCCGGGACGCTTGGAGTACTGGAAGGTGAAGGCGCTCCCGAAGCGGGCCTCACGGACCACGTGCATCGTCTGCTCGAAGTCCTCCTCGGTCTCGCCGGGGAAGCCCACGATGATGTCGGTGGAGATCGCCGCGTCCGGCATGGCGGCGCGGACCTTCTCGATGATGCCCAGGAAACGATCCTGCCGGTACGAGCGGCGCATCGACTTGAGGATCCGGTCCGAGCCGGACTGCAGCGGCATGTGGAGCTGCGGCATCACGTTCGGTGTCTCGGCCATGGCGGCGATCACGTCGTCCGTGAAGTCGCGCGGGTGCGGGGAGGTGAAGCGCACGCGCTCCAGGCCCTCGATCTTCCCGCAGGCGCGCAGCAGCTTGCTGAAGGCCTCGCGGTCGCCGATGTCCGAGCCGTACGCGTTCACGTTCTGCCCGAGGAGGGTGATCTCGGAGACGCCCTCGGCCACGAGGGCCTCGATCTCGGCGAGGATGTCGCCGGTCCTGCGGTCCTTCTCCTTGCCGCGCAGCGCGGGCACGATGCAGAAGGTGCAGGTGTTGTTGCAGCCGACGGAGATGGAGACCCAGGCCGCGTACGCGCTCTCGCGGCGGGTCGGCAGCGTCGACGGGAAGGCTTCGAGCGACTCGGCGATCTCGACCTGCGCCTCTTCCTGGACGCGGGCGCGCTCCAGGAGGACCGGCAGCTTGCCGATGTTGTGCGTGCCGAAGACGACGTCGACCCAGGGCGCCCTCTTGACGATGGTGTCGCGGTCCTTCTGGGCCAGGCAGCCGCCGACGGCGATCTGCATGCCCGGACGCTTGGTCTTCATCGGCGCCAGGCGGCCGAGATTGCCGTACAGACGGTTGTCGGCGTTCTCGCGCACGGCGCACGTGTTGAAGACGACGACGTCGGCATCGCCGTCCGCCCCATCGGGCGCACGCTCGTAGCCGGCGTCCTCCAGGAGGCCGGACAGCCGCTCGGAGTCATGGACGTTCATCTGGCACCCGTAGGTGCGCACCTCGTAAGTCTTCGCGCTCATCTCGCCCCCCAGGGTACGGGGTCGCCACGCGCGCGTGCCCGCGGATTCCGACCAGGGTGCCGGGAGGTGGGCCACGGAGTGGTGCGGTGTGACCTCGCCCCTGGTCATCACGGTGACCGGGCTGGCAGGATCGCGCGCATGCTCAAGGCACTCCCCCACATCAGCAGGCGCCGCGCCCTGCAGGGTTCGGCCGCGGCCCTCGTGGTGTTCGGGCTGCTGTTGTGGTGGCTGGTTCCTATGGGCGAGGACTCCCCGAGCGGACGGATGACGTTCAGTACGGGCGTGGAGAAGGGCGTGTACGAGCGGTACGGCAAGCTCCTGCGGACGGCGATCTCGAAGGACATGCCCGACGTCGACGTCGAGCTCCTCAACAGCGAGGGTTCGCAGCAGAACGTCGCGCGGGTGGCCACCGGGAAGGCCGACTTCACCATCGCCGCCGCCGATGCCGTCGAGACGTACCGTCTGAACGCCGAGCCGGGCTGGCACCGGCTGCGGGGCTGCACACGGCTGTACGACGACTACGTGCAGCTCGTGGTGGCCCGTTCCTCGAAGATCGACACCGTCGCGGATCTGCGGAACAAGCGTGTGGCGGTGGGGCAGGAGCACTCCGGAGTGCGGCTGATAGCCGACAGGGTGCTCGACGCCGCGGGCCTGGACGCGGTGAGGGACATCAAGCCGGTGTCCGCCGGGATCGACACGATGCCCGACCTCCTGAAGAGCGGCTCCATCGACGCCTTCTTCTGGTCGGGCGGGCTCCCGACCACCTCCGTGCGCGCGCTCTCGAACGAGATGGACATCAAGCTCGTGAAGCTCGGCTACCTCGTCGACTCGCTGCACAAGCAGGGTGGCGCCTCGCGCTACTACCGGGCGGCGACGATGCCGGCCGACGCCTATCCCGAGGCTCAGCTGGGCTCCGCCGTGCCGACGCTGGCCGTGGCGAACCTCCTGGTGACCACGGACCGGTCCGATCCGGAACTGACCGAACAGCTGACACGGACCGTCATCGACAGCCGCGACCACATCGGCGACGAGGTGCACGCGGCACAGCTGGTGGATCTGCGCACCGCCCTCTTCACGGACCCGCTGCCGCTGCACCAGGGAGCGCGCCGCTACTACCGCTCGGTCAAGCCCTGAGCCGTCGTGACGCGGCTTCCGCCGTCATGTGCGGCTAGGACTGCCCGAGGGCTCGCCGCGCGGGACGCTGACCGTCACCTTCAGTCCGTGCGGTTCGTGGTGTGCGTACGTGATGGAGCCCCCGCCCGCCGCGAGCAGGGCCCGTGAGATGGACAGGCCGAGCCCGGAGCCCTTCACGTTCTGGTGGCGGTTGCTGCGCCAGAAGCGGTCGCCGACGCGGGTGAGCTCGTCCTCGGTGAGGCCGGGGCCGCCGTCGGTGACCACGACGGTCGTCGTCGCGTCGCAGGAGGAGACCGCCACGTGGACCGGCCCGCCCTCGGGTGTGAACTTCAAGGCGTTGTCGATCACCGCGTCCAGCGCGCTGGAGAGGGCCACCGGGTCGGCCCAGCCGGTGGTGGCCGGGCACGTGTCCGTCAGCCGTACACCCCGCTCGTCGGCGAGCGGCCGCCAGGAGGCGACGCGCTCGGCGGCCAGCTCACCGATGTCGGTGAGGCTCAGATCGGCCGCGACGTGTTCGGCGAGCGCCAGGTCGAGCAGGTCGTCCAGGACCTGGGTCAGGCGCTTGCCCTCGGTGCGGACCGAGGCGATCGCTTCATTGCCCTCGGGCAGTTCGAGGGCGAGGAGTTCGATGCGGAGCAGGAGGGCCGAGAGCGGGTTGCGGAGTTGGTGGGAGGCGTCGGCGACGAAAGCGCGCTGCTGCTCCAGCACGTCCTGGACGTTGTCGGCCATCTCGTTGAACGACCGGGCGAGGCGTCTGAGTTCCGGCGGCCCGCCCGCCGGCGCGACCCGGGATTTGAGGCGCCCTGTCGCTATGTCGTGCGTGGTCGCGTCCAGGATGCGCACCGGGCGCAGCACCCAGCCGGTGAGCCGCAGCGCCGCGCCGACCGCGAGGAGCATGGCCGCCGACTCGCCGGCACCGATGAGCAGCCAGCCGTGCAGTGTCTGCGAACGCATGCGTCCGGTCGGCGAGTCCGTGACGACGACGGCGATGACGTCGCCGTCCTTGATCACCGGGGAGGCGACGGCCAACCGCCCCCGCTGCCAGGGCCACACCTGCTCGGGGTCATGGCTGCCGCGGGAGCGGAGCGCTTCTTCGAAGGCGTCCCGCAGGGCTCCGTGGCGGGGCAGGAACCAGTCGTTCGGGGACTGGGCCATGGCGCCGTCGTCGCGGTAGAAGACGCCCGCGCGGATGCCGTACACGTCGTAGTAGTCGTCGAGTTCCTTCTGCAGGGTCTCGCGGCGCTCGTCCGTGCTTCCCATTTCGAGCGGCCCGGTGGGGCGTTTGGTGACGAACTGCGCGAGTGAGGCGAAGCGGGCCGTGTCGTCGATCCGGTCGACGACCACTTTCTGCTGCTGGGCGGCGGCGACGCTGACGGCGAGCGGAAATCCGAGCGCGAGCAGGACGCCCGCCATCAGGATGATCAGCAGCGGGAGGAGGCGGGAGCGCACCTGTCCTCTGTCCTCGCTCTTGGCTACGCGGCCGGGGCGACGAGGCGGTAGCCCACGCCGCGCACGGTCTCGATCAGGGCGGGCATGTGCAGCTTGGAACGCAGGGAGGCCACATGCACCTCCAGGGTGCGGCCCGTCCCTTCCCAACTGGTGCGCCACACTTCGCTGATGATCTGCTCCCGGCGGAACACCACTCCGGGGCGCTGGGCGAGGAGGGCGAGCAAGTCGAACTCCTTGCGGGTCAGTTGGACGACCGAACCCTCCACGCTGACCTGCCGGGTGGGGAGTTCGATGCGTACGGGACCCAGCCGCAGGTCGCTGTCGCCGGCCGTCGAGGCGCCGGCAGGGGCGGGCCGCCGGATGACCGCGTGGATACGGGCGATGAGCTCCCCGGTGTCGTACGGCTTCACTACGTAGTCATCGGCTCCGAGGTTGAGGCCGTGGATCCGGGAGCGTACGTCGGAGCGCGCCGTCACCATGATCACCGGAATCGAGCCGCGCTTGCGGATCTTGCCGCACACCTCATAGCCGTCCTGGTCGGGCAGACCCAGGTCGAGAAGCACCACTCCGAAGGGGGGCGTTTCCGCGGGCAGCAGGGCTTGCAGGGCCTCCTCGCCGTTGCGGGCGTGGACGACGTCGAAGCCGTGCCGGGCCAGGACCGCGGACAGGGCGGCGGCCACATGATCGTCATCCTCGACGAGAAGCAGTCGCATGAGGGCCCCCTCCAGTTCATCGGTCGTTCCGTTGTGGCCGGTATCCCTGGCCGGTGGTCGCGCGAGCGCCCCAAGGCATCCACGCCGATGGATAAGGACCGCGTCAAGAGGGTTCAGGGCGTCGGCACGTTCCGTTACCCACCCGGTACGCACACCGTGGGCCCTCTTCACACGGTGTGTCCGGTTGCGGCCGGATCGTTATGCTCAATTTCCCCTCAGATGTAATGACGCTGGTCGCACTGGGTTATTACTGTCCTCCCAACCGAGGAGGATGGAGCAACAAGCCGTGACCGAAGTATCGGTGACCAAGGACGCCATACCGCCTGGGGCGGACGACCTTGTCGTGCTGAAGAACGTCAACAAGCACTTCGGCGCTCTGCACGTCCTCCAGGACATCGACCTGACCATCGCCCGCGGTGAGGTCGTCGTCGTGATCGGCCCCTCGGGGTCCGGCAAGTCGACCCTGTGCCGCGCCATCAACCGCCTGGAGACGATCGATTCGGGAGACATCTCGATCGACGGCAAGCCGCTGCCCCAGGAGGGCAAGGAGCTCGCCAGGCTCCGCGCGGACGTGGGCATGGTCTTCCAGTCCTTCAACCTTTTCGCGCACAAGACCGTGCTCGAAAACGTGACGCTGGGCCAGACCAAGGTGCGCAAGATCGGCAAGGCGGAGGCGGAGAACAAGGCGCGCGGTCTGCTGGACCGCGTGGGCGTCGCCTCCCAGGCCGACAAGTACCCCGCGCAGCTCTCCGGCGGTCAGCAGCAACGCGTCGCCATCGCGCGTGCGTTGGCGATGGACCCCAAGGTGATGCTCTTCGACGAGCCGACGTCGGCGCTCGACCCGGAGATGATCAACGAGGTCCTTGAGGTGATGCAGCAGCTCGCCCGGGAGGGGATGACGATGGTCGTCGTCACCCACGAGATGGGTTTCGCCCGCTCCGCGGCGAACCGTGTCGTCTTCATGGCAGACGGCCGGATCGTCGAAGAGGCCGTGCCTGACCAGTTCTTCAACAACCCGCGCAGCGACCGGGCCAAGGACTTCCTGTCGAAGATCCTTAAGCACTGAGGCTCCCACGCCGTCTCCACACCAGTCGAAACAGAGGATGTTCACCATGAAGCTCCGCAAGTCCGCTGCCGCCGTGGCAGCCGTCGCTGCCATCGCGCTGACCGCCACCGCCTGCGGCGGCAAGGAGGGCTCGGCCGGCGACAAGCCGGAAGGCCCGAACGGCAAGGACACGAAGGCCCTCAGCTACACGGTCAAGAAGGACGCTTCGGTCGACTCGTCCGTGTTCAAGGCCGCCAAGGAGCGCGGCAAGCTCATCGTGGGCGCCAAGGCCGACCAGCCGTACCTGGGCTTCCAGGACCAGTCGACCAAGGAGTACTCCGGCTTCGACATCGAGATCGCCAAGATGATCGCCGCCGATCTCGGCTTCTCGGCGAAGCAGATCGAGTGGAAGACGGTCGACTCCGGTGCGCGCGAGACCGCGGTCTCCAAGGGCGACGTCGATCTGATGATCGGCACGTACACGATGAACGACGAGCGCAAGAAGCAGATCGACTTCGCCGGCCCGTACTACCACGCCGGTGCCTCCCTCCTCGTCCGCAAGGATGAGAAGGACATCAAGGGCCCCGAGACCGTTCGCGGCAAGAAGGTCTGCTCCATCGTCGGCTCCACGCCGCTGCAGAACATCAAGAAGCCGAAGTACGGCGCCAAGGTCACCGAGCTGTCCAAGTACTCCGAGTGCGTGGCCCAGATGCTCAACAACCAGGTCGACGCCGTCACCACCGACGACGCCATCCTGATGGGCTACGCCGCGCAGAACCCCGGCAAGCTCAAGGTCGTCGGCAAGCCCTTCTCCGACGAGCCCTACGGCGTCGGCCTGAAGAAGGGCGACAAGGCGCTGCAGAAGGCCGTCGCGGACGCCATCAAGGCGCACCAGGAGAACGGCGACTACAAGAAGGCGTTCGACGCCACCATCGGCAAGTCCGGCTCCGAGTACAAGGACCCGCCGGCCTTCACCGACCCCAAGTGACACCCCGCGCCCCGCTTCGTACGGCCTGACGGTCCGTGCGGGGCGGGGCGTGTTGTGAGCACATCGCCGTCCGACCGCCCTCTCGCGGAGAATTCATGAACGTACTGACCGACAACCTGTCGCTGTTCCGCGAGGGGTTCATCGGCACCGTGGAGCTGACCGTGGTCAGCGGCGTCATAGCCATGGTGCTCGGCGTGATCATCGCCGCCTTCCGGGTCTCCCCGGTCCCGCCGCTGCGCGTTTTCGGGACCCTGTGGGTGAACATCCTCCGGAACACCCCGCTCACGCTGCTGTTCCTGGTGGCCTTCTTCATCCTGCCGAAGATCCTCTTCCCGGACATGGACTCCTTCGTGCTCGGCGTCACGGCGCTGGGCTTCTACACGTCGTCCTTCGTGGCCGAGGCCCTCCGCTCCGGCATCAACACCGTGCCGATGGGCCAGGCCGAGGCGGCCCGTGCGATCGGCATGAGCTTCACCCAGGTCATGCGGGTCGTGGTGCTCCCGCAGGCCACCCGCGCGGTGGTCGCCCCCATGGGGTCGATCTTCATCGCGCTGACGAAGAACTCCGCGATCGCGGGCAGCTTCGACAACGTCGATCTGTTCAACGTCGCCAAGACCCTCAGTAACGACGGCTACGACATCGCCATGATCTTCCTCTGGATCACGGTCGCCTACCTGATCATCACGTACGCCATCAATGGCGCCTTCCGGCTGCTGGAGCACCGTATGGAGGTCGCCCGATGAGCGCCAGTGTCCTCTTCGACGCCCCCGGCCCCAAGGCCAAGCTCCGCAACCGGATCTACTCGGTCGTCGGCACCGCGGCGGTGCTCGGCCTGGTCGTCTGGATCGTCCTGCGGCTCAACGAGAAGGGCGAGTTCGACGGCGCCCTGTGGGACATCTTCAACTACTCCGGCATCCGCGACAACATCTTCGAAGCGCTCCTGGCGACGCTGAAGGCCTTCGCGCTCGCCGCTGTCCTGTCGCTGTCCTTCGCGGTCGTGCTGTGTGTCGGCAGGCTCTCCGACCACCGACCGGTGCGCTGGGCGTCGGTGATCTTCATTGACCTCTTTCGGTCGATCCCGCTGCTGATCACGATCTTCGCCCTGTGGGTCGGCGTCGCCGGCGACATGACGCCGTTCTGGGCACTGGTCCTCGGCCTGTCGATCTACAACGGCTGCGTCCAGGCCGAGGTGCTGCGCGCGGGTGTCAACGCCGTACCGAAGGGCCAGCGGGAGGCCGCGTACGCCCTGGGCCTGAGCAAGACCCAGGTGACGGCCGGCATCCTGTTCCCGCAGGCCGTGCGCTCCATGCTGCCGACGATCATCAGCCAGCTCGTGGTGACGCTCAAGGACACCTCGCTCGGCTACATCATCCTCTACCCCGAGCTGCTGTATTCGGCGCGGCTGATCGCCAACAACACGCCCGTGAACGGCACGTACCCGTTCGTCCAGACGGTCACCGTCGTCGGCGCCATCTACATCGCGCTCTGCCTGGCGCTCTCCTCGCTCGCCACCTGGATCGAGAAGCGTGGCCGCCGCACGAAGACGGGCATCGTGGTGGCCGCGGCCGCCGAGCCCGCGGAGGCTCCCGGCGTGCTCGACGCGGCCACGCCGCTCGGCCCGACAGTCGCCGCGGAACCCACGCCGGCCGCCCCGGCCGCCCCGGCCGCGCCCGCCGACGCCGGCACCGACGGGCCCGAGGACGACCCCAAGGGTCCGGTTGGAAAGTCAAACTGACGCACTGTAGATACAGTTGTGGGGGACGGTGATGGCGCCGTCCCCCACGCGCGTTGCCGGGTGAACGCCGACGCCATCGTCACTTGACGCAAGCACCGGCAATGGGTTGCATACGTTCTGTGATCGTGCACCGGGCTCCAACTGCCAGTTTCTGTACGTACGTCCAGCGCTTCCGGGCAGCCCGGACCCTCGGAGCCCGACGGGCCGGAGGGTGTGCGCCGTGGACCCGGTGATCGTCGTCGGCGCGGGCCCCGTCGGACTCGCCCTCGCCCTCGCTCTCGCGCGCCAGTCGGTGCCCACCGTCGTGCTCGACGAGGGCCCGGGCAAGGACGAGCATCGACTCGCGAGGACCGTCGTGCTCCGGGAGGACACGGCGGCGTTCGTGGAGCGGCTCGCGGGTCGCTCGTTCGGCGCCACGGAGTCGGGCGCACGCTGGACCGGCTGGCGCTCCGTGCGGCGCAAGCAGCTGATGCGGGAGCTGGATTTCGGTGCCGAGGCCCCCGCTCCGCTGCACCTGCCGCAGCACGTCCTGACGGGCGCTCTGCGCGATGCCATCGGCGACGAACCACTCGTCGAGATCGCGGTCGAGAACAAGCTCGACTCCCTGGAACAGGACGCCGGCGGGCTGACCGCGCACACACGTGGGCCCAAGGGCACGTGGTGGCGCGGCAGTTACCTGGTGGGGTGCGACGGGTCCCGCTCCACCGTGCGCAAGCTCCTCGACATCCGCTTCCCGGGACGTACGGCCGTCGAGCGACACGCCGTGGCCGCGCTGCGCACGGAACTTCCTTGGCCGGGTCAGGCGTTGTTGCACCGGATGCCTCCGTGGCGCCACGGGGGCGCCGAGGTGACCGGCCGTCCCCTCGCCGACGGCGTGTGGCGGATCGACTGGCTGCTTCCGCCGCGCGGTGACCTGGTGACACCCGACGCCCTCGTCGTGCGCATCCGGGAGACCCTCGCGGGCTGGTGCGGGGGCTCGACACCGCCGTACGAACTGCTCGACACGGGCGTGCACACCGTCCACCACCGGCTCGCCCGGCGGTGGCGGGTCGGCCGCGCCTTTCTCGCCGGGGATGCCGCGCACCTCCTCGGCGCGCTCGGCAGCCAAGGGCTCGACGAAGGCCTGCGGGACGCCGACAACCTCGCATGGAAGCTGGCGCTCGCCTGGCACCACGGCGCACGCGAATCGCTGCTCGACAGCTATCAGGTCGAGCGGCGGGCCGGCGTGGCCGCACGGCTGCGCGCCGCCGACCAGTCGCTGCCCGCGCTGCGCGGCGGCAAGGGCCTGCGCTCGTACGTGCCCGGATCCGCGCGCGGGCACGACACGCTCCTCACGGACGGCCACGTGGGGCGCGGCCCGCTCGGAGCTCCCCCGTCGTACGCCGATTCGCCCCTGGCGGCCGCCCCGTCCGAGTCCGTCACGGTGGTCGGGACGGAGCCCGGGGCACCGGTCGCCGATGTGCGGGTGACGGCACCGGACGGCTCTTTCGTACAGCTGCGGGACCGGCTCGGAACGGGGCACCTGATCGTCGTGCTCGTCGCGCCGGGCACCGTCGTGTGGGAGCGGCGGCACTGGGTGACTGCCGGGATCATGCCGCGGCTCGCGGCGGCCGTCACGGCGCTGCCCCACCCCGCGGAGCTCCTCGTCGCGGAGAGCTACCCGGGCGCCGCCGCCCACTCGGTCCTGCTCGTACGGCCCGACGGCCACCTGGTCACCGCCCTCTCCGGAGTGCGGCCGGCGGAGCTGTACGCCGCGGCCGAAACGGCGCTGGGCGGCGCTGTGACACCAAGGCTCGGGGGCGGGGCGAAGGGGGCAGACCGGTCGGATGAGGCGGGCGAGGCGGGCGAGGCGCAGCGCGCGGCAGGGGTTACGCGACGTTAGGTGTGGGCGGAAGCTACGGCGTGGGTCGCCTTCGGCGACCTGTCCGCCCGCCCTGTCCGCCGTCCTGTCCGGCACCCTGCTCTCCGGCGTCAGAAGGCGTCTCAGCGGCCGCTGGGAGGCGTCCCTGGCTCGCATGCTGAGCCGGGGTTGACCGGCCTCCGACCCCATGGTCTACTCCGGATCGTGACCGACACCGATGTTCGCCTGTGGCGGAGGGTCCACATGGACCTCGTCCGCTACGCAGGCTGCGTGTGTCACCCGTCCTGCTGAACTCGCATCTCTCCCTCGCGCGCTGAGCCCCGCTCCGGGCTGTCTCGCGCGCGCTTCCGCGAACTTCCAGGACGGTACCCGTGTCTGTTGCCCCTTCCTCCTCCGCGCCCTCGACCGCGCGTTCCTCGGCGCCCACCGCCGCCGAACTCCTCGACTTCGTCCGCCGCACCGCGGCCGACTCCGAGCTCGTCGCCTCCCTGCCGCTCGACCCCGAAGGCCGTACTTGGGTACGTCTGCAGGGACCCGGTGGCAGCGAGGCCTGGCTGATCGGCTGGCCGCCCGGCACCGGGACCGGCTGGCACGACCACGCGGAGTCGGTCGGCGCCTTCCTCACCGCGACGGGCACCCTCAAGGAGAACTCGCTCGCCGCCCGGCTGCCCACAGACGGGTGGAAGACCTTGGAGCTCTCCGACGACGTCGACCGCGAACGGAAGCTGACGGCCGGCGAGGGCCGCGCCTTCGGCCGTAACCACGTGCATGAGGTGCTGAACGAGTCCACGACCGAACACGCCGTCTCCGTACACGCCTACTACCCGCCCCTGCCACGGATCCGCCGCTACAGCCGCACCGGTGACGTGCTCCGCCTGGAGTCCGTGGAACGCCCGGAGGACTGGCAGTGAGCGAGCGAGAGCGAAGCAGTCGGCAGCCGGTCGAGGAACAGCCCGTCGGGGTCGACGAGTTGCTGGCGCGCGTGCGGCTCGATCTCGATCGGCTCACTCCGGAGGAGGCGTACGGGACCGCCGAGAGCGGAGGGCTGCTGGTCGACATCCGCTACGCGGCGCTGCGGGAGCGCGACGGGCTGATCCCCGGGGCGCTCGTCGTCGAACGCAACGAGCTGGAGTGGCGCCTCGACCCGCAGGGCAGCCATCGCGCCCCGGAGGCCACCGGTCACGATCTGCGCGTCGTCGTGGTCTGCAACGAGGGGTACGCGTCCAGCCTCGCGGCCGCCTCCTTGCGGCAGTTGGGGCTGCGCCACGCCACGGATCTCGTCGGTGGCTTCCAGGCGTGGCGGGCGGCCGGGCTGCCGGTGGTGGCCGCGGGGGCGTGAGCGCCGGGATGTGAGCACGCGCGCGTGGGTGCCTCCCTTTTTCTCAAGAGGGGGCACCCGTCGCGTGCAGGCTCTACTCCTGCAGGATGAGGCGCCCTTCGCGTACAGGCTTCACTCCTTGGCCGTCGCCACCGTGACAGGAAGCGGCCTCAGGGCGACGCGGCCCGGCAGAGTGGTCGCGGCGAGGGCGAGCAGCCCTGCGACGGCCATCACGGAGACGTACACCAAGGGAACGACCGTTGGTGCCGCGCTGCCGGTCATGCCCACGCTGAACGCGGTCAGGACGGCGAGCGCCACCCCGCTGCCCAGCGCGACACCGACGAGCAGGACCGACAGCGCCTCCGCGCGCAGCATCCGCAGGATTTGGCGGCGCGTGGCACCCGCGAGACGCAGCATCGCGAACTCACGCACGCGCTCGGAGACGGACATGGCGAGGGTGTTGACGACCGCGATGGCGGTGAAGGCCAGCACGAGGCCCATCGCCAGGAGGTTCACCTCGGCATTGGTCTGTCGGCTCTCCGCCTGGAGGCCGGCCAGGGCCGCCGGGGAGAGAACGCGCACGCCCGGGAACTTCTGAACGCCTGCCGCGAGTTGTTCCTGCGTACGGTCGCTCTTGACGAGGACGGTCCTGGCGAGTGGGTTGTCCACGTGGCGCGCGATCAGGCCGTGCGCCATGGTCAGATCGCCGAATCCGAGGCCGCGTGCGTACACGGCACGGACGGTGAGTTCCGCCTTCGTGCCGTCCCCCAGGGTGAGCCTGAGCGTGCTGCCCGGCTTCAGGCCGAGCCGGTCGGCGGCGAGTTCGCTGACGGCGACGGCGTCCTCGTCGAAGTCCTCAAGCGATCCGGCGGTGACGTCCGGGTCCCAGGTCCGGGTGAGGCCCTCGGGAGTGACGCCCTGCGCGGGGTACTTGTCGAGCCCGACGCGGACCGTCGTGCGGACGATCTCGGTGGCGGCCTTGACGCCTTCGGTCGTACGCAGCTTCCGTGCGGCCTCCGCCGGGACGCCGGGCCCTTGCGCGGTCAGCACCCAGTTCGCGCGGATGCCTTCGCGGGCCTGGGCGCGGGCGGCGTCGTCAAGGGTGGGCTGGACGAAGAGGACGGTGCAGGTCATGCCGGTGAGGAGGGCGAGCGGAGTGACGACGGCTGCCATCCTGGCCGCGTTGCCGCGCAGGTTGGCGTGGGCGAGCCGGCCGCCGGGACCGGCCAGCCGGAGGGGCACCCGCAGAAGTGCCGCGGCCGCCCGGACCACGAGCGGTCCCAGGAGCGCGACGGCGCAGGCGAAGACCACCACGGCCAGGAAGGTCACGGGAGTCGATGCCGCCTCGGTGTGCAGCACGCTCAGTACGGCGATCAGGACGGCAGCGCCGACGAGAAGCACCAGACCCGCGACGATCCGGCCCCAGGCGGTCCCGGGCCGCTCGACCCGTGCCTCGGCGAGGGCCTGAGCCGGGCGGATGCCGGCGATCCTGCGCCCCGCGATGCGGGCGGCGGCCCAGGCACCCAGCAGCGTGGCGGCCACGGCCACGAGAGGCGGGAAGGCGCTGACGGTGCGTTCGAGAGTGGCGGGCACGGCTCCCGATTCCACGAATCGGGCGTGCAGCCAACCGCCGAGCGGGATTCCGGCGAGCGCACCGGTGGTCCCCGCGACGGCGCCGACGATCAGCGCCTCGCGGCCGAGCAGCCTGCGGATCTGCCTCGGGGTCGCGGCGACGGCGCGCAGCAGGGCGAGTTCGCGGTGGCGCTGCTGGACCGAGAGGGCGAAGGTGCCGACGACCACGAGGACGGCGACCAGGAGGGAGGTGCCGCCCATGGCCCCGCCGATGCTGACGAGCTTGACGCGCGCTCCCGCCGCGTCGAGGAACTCCACGGGCCCGCGGTCGTCCCCCGCGCTGACCTGCGCCGTCGTCCCGTCGAGGGCGTGTTCGACCGCCTTCTTCAGGTCGGCGACGGCGATGCCCTTGTCCGGCACGACACCAAAGGCGGTCACCTTTCCGGGGTGTGCGGCGAGCCGCTCGGCCTCCCCGGAGGAGAAGAAGAGCGAGGTCTGGTGCGCCAGGGCGCCTGTCTCGAACGCGCCGGGCTCGGCGGGCGCTGCCGGCGCGGCGGATGCGGTGGGCGTCGCGGGTGCGGCGACGCCGGTGATGCGGTAGTTCCGCGGGCTCTGCGTCGACTGGACGGTGAGGTGGTCGCCCGGCTTCAGACCCGCGCGTTCGGCGAGGTCGCGATCGATGACCAGGTCATGGGCCGTGCGCGGGGCCCTTCCGTCGACGATGCGGAAGGGGGTGAGCACGGCGGACTCCCAGGCATGTCCGTACGAGGGCGTACCGGCGCCGCTTGCGGCGTCAGGCAGCAACGGCTGTGCGAGGAAGGTGCGTTCGGGCACGATGGAAACGGCACCCGGGACCCTCTTGAGTCTGTCCTCGATGTCGTCGGCCTGCAGCCAGGCCCTCTCGGCGAGCGGTTTCGCCTTGTGCTTGACCTTCGTCTTGCCCTTCTTGTGCTTGACCGTGGTCTGGTGGACGTTCTGGTCCGCGGAGACTACGACGGGTGTCGCGGCGTAGCGCTCGGTCTTGATCGTGCCGCGCAGGCCGGTCTCCAGGAGAGTGCCGCAAGCCGTGATGAGTGCTGCGGCACACATCAGCGCGAGGAAGGCGCCGAGGAATCCGCCTTTGCGGTCCCTGACCGTCTGCAGTGCGTAGTGCAGCATCATCATGAGGACGCGGCCTCTTTCCGGTTGTCGGAGGAGGCCGTCGGCTCGGAGGAGGTCTCCGGCTCGGGGAAGGCCTTCGGTGCGGGGAAGGCGAGGAACCGCGTGAGGACGGTGCGGGCGTCTGCCGGGGTGGCCGCGTCGGGTCGCTTGTGGCGGTTGAGCAGCGCGATGTACTCCTCGAAGAACGCGTGGAGTTCGGGGAGGGTCAGCCGGATCGTGCCCCGCGAGTAGGGCAACGCGTCGGCCCACTCGTCGGGTTCGGTGTTGTTCGACCGGTGTTCCTCCTGGCTCCGCTCCCGCTGGAGGCGCGCGAAGAGTTCCAGGTCGGCGGCGTACGAGAGGTTGTTGAGCTCGTCCATGACGAGCCGCGTCTCGGGGCTCTGCCGGCTGCGCGGCGGAAAGCGCCGGTCGCCCGGGACGGCCCGCCACCAGCGCTCACGTCCGTGCCGCACACCTTCGTGCCGGTCGCCTCCGTGCCCCGAGCCGCGGGTCTCCTCGACGAAGCCGTAGCGGGCGAGCTCGCGCAGGTGGTAGCTGGTCGCCCCGGTGTTGAGGCCGAGGGCACGCGCGAGTGTCGCGGAGGTGGCAGGGCCGTGCACGGTGAGGTGCAGCAGCATCTGCTGCCGCCGCGGCTGCGCGAGCGCTTTGAGGACGCGCAGGTCGCTCAGCTCTTCCGGGACCGGGGCGTCGGCCAGGGTCGGCGGGGCCTCGACCTGGGGCGCGACGTCGGCCCGGGGTGAGGTCCCGGTCCGGGGTGAGGTCCCGCCCCGAGGTGGAACGTGAGGTCGTGCCGCGTCGTTCGTGCCGGGTTCCTGTGCCATGCGTACACAGTCGTCTGTGCACAGGTCGCTGTGCACTGCGGTGACCCGGCGTCTCCGCAGGGGGGTTAGCCCCACCCTGCGGAGCGCGGGTTGGGGTGCGTGGATCGCTCCGGTTGCCGCCCCACCCCCGTGGGAGCGGCCCGCTCAGAACGCCCCGTACCCCAAGTCCTCGGTGTCCTCGCCCTCCTCCTCAAGTGCCTGCCGCACCACTCTGAGGGCCATGCCCTCCCCGTACCCCTTGCGGGCGAGCATGCCCGCAAGGCGGCGGAGGCGCTTGTCCCGGTCCAGGCCTCGCGTGGAGCGGAGCTTGCGGGCGACGAGCTCGCGAGCGGTCGCCTCCTCCTGCTCCGAGTCGAGCTGCCCCACTGCCTCGTCGATCAGCGTGGACTCCACGCCCTTGGTGCGCAGCTCCCGCGCGAGCGCGCGGCGGGCCAGGCCCCGGCCGTGGTGACGGGACTCCACCCAGGCGTCCGCGAAGGCGCTGTCGTTGATCAGTCCGACCTCTTCGAAGCGGGAGAGGACTTCTTCCGCCACGTCATCGGGGATCTCCCGCTTGCGCAGCGCGTCGGCGAGCTGCTTGCGCGTGCGCGGCGTACCGGTGAGCAGGCGCAGACAGATCGCCCGCGCCCGCTCAGCCGGATCCCCCGTCGGCGGCTCCCCCTTCTCGGCCCTCGACGAGGAAGGGGAACCGCTGTCCTGGTGGCCGTCGAACCCGCCGCGCCGCCGTCGTCGCCCTCGGGTCCGGCCGTCTCCGTCCCGGTGACCGTCATGGCCGTCGTCCCGGCCTGTGCCATCCTGATCCACACCGTCCCCGTGGCCCCGCCCGGCGGGGCCGGTGCGGCTTTCGGGGGCGGTGTGGTCCGCCCAGTCGGTTCGTCGTGTCACGGACTAGCTCTTGGCCGCCGCGGCCTTGGACTTGGTGGTCTTGACCGCCGGCGCGGGCACCGTCTTGGCGGCGTCGTCGGCCGGGGCCGCGCCCGCCGCCGCCGCGTCCGGGGCCGGCTCGGCGGCCGGGGCCTCGGGCTTCACACCGACGCCCAGCTTCTCCTTGATCTTCCTCTCGATCTCGTTGGCGAGGTCGGGGTTGTCCTTCAGGAAGTTGCGGGCGTTCTCCTTGCCCTGGCCGAGCTGGTCGCCCTCGTACGTGTACCAGGCGCCGGCCTTGCGGACGAAGCCGTGCTCGACGCCCATGTCGATCAGGCCGCCCTCGCGGCTGATGCCCTGGCCGTAGAGGATGTCGAACTCGGCCTGCTTGAAGGGCGGCGCGACCTTGTTCTTGACGACCTTGACGCGGGTGCGGTTGCCCACCGCGTCCGTGCCGTCCTTCAGGGTCTCGATGCGGCGGATGTCCATGCGCACCGAGGCGTAGAACTTCAGCGCCCGGCCACCGGTCGTGGTCTCCGGGGAGCCGAACATCACACCGATCTTCTCGCGGAGCTGGTTGATGAAGATCGCGGTGGTCTTCGACTGGTTGAGCGCGCTGGTGATCTTCCGGAGCGCCTGGCTCATCAGGCGGGCCTGAAGACCCACGTGCGAGTCGCCCATCTCGCCCTCGATCTCCGCGCGCGGCACCAGGGCGGCAACGGAGTCGATGACGATGAGGTCGAGGGCGCCGGAGCGGACCAGCATGTCGACGATCTCAAGAGCCTGCTCGCCGTTGTCCGGCTGGGACAGGATGAGGTTGTCGATGTCGACGCCGAGCTTCTTCGCGTACTCGGGGTCGAGGGCGTGCTCGGCGTCCACGAAGGCCACCGCGCCGCCCGCCCGCTGGGCGTTCGCCACAGCGTGCAGGGTGAGAGTCGTCTTACCGGAGGACTCCGGGCCGTACACCTCCACCACTCGGCCGCGCGGGATGCCGCCGACGCCGAGCGCGACGTCGAGCGCGGTCGACCCGGTGGGGATGACCTCGATGGGCTCGTTCGGCCGCTCGCCCATGCGCATCACTGCGCCCTTGCCGAATTGCCGTTCAATCTGTGCGAGCGCGGCGTCGAGCGCCTTCTCGCGGTCGGTTCCTGCCATGGGTTCCACCCGATTTGCTTGAGTCGATCGCTTCACGTCAAAGACGCTAACGCCTGCCACTGACAATCCGCCCCGACGCCCGTCCAGCCTGTGGATAACTCAAGGCGATCCCTCGCCCAAATCCTCCGGAGCGTGCCGGGGATCCCCCCGCTCACCTTGGGGAATCGCCGCCCAGACCTCCATAAGAATGGATGTTCGAATTTAGTGTCAAGCGTGGCACGCCGCCCGGGCGGCGTGCCGGTACGGCGGCCGGAGGCCGGGCCCGGGCGCCCCCGTTCGACCGCCCGCCGCGCTCTACCGGCGCCGGCCCCGCTTCGGCTCCGCGCCGCCCGACTCCGGCGGCGCCCCCGGCCTGTTCGGCCCCCGCAGGGCGCCCCGCATACGCGCGAGCAGAGGTGCTCCCACCTGGCGCCGGTGCCCGTGCACCCGGGGGTCGTCCGTGACGTCGTACCTCTTCACGTATGCCCCGAGGAAGGCCTGCAGCGTCGCGACGGCGGGGATCGCGATGAGCGCCCCGACCGCGCCGAGGAGCGCCGTGCCCGCGATGACCGAGCCGAACGCGACCGCGGGGTGGATGTCGACGCTCTTGGCGGTGAGCTTGGGCTGCAGCACGTAGTTCTCGAACTGCTGGTAGACGACTACGAAGATCAGCACCCAGAGCGCGTACCAGGGGTCGACCGTGAAGGCGATCAGCATCGGCAGGGCGCCCGCCAGATACGTGCCGATGGTCGGGATGAACTGCGACACGAGGCCCACCCACACGGCGAGCACGGGCGCGTAGGGGACGTCGAGGACCTGGAGCAGGATGTAGTGCGCGATACCGGAGATCAGCGCCATCAAGCCGCGCGAGTAGAGGTAGCCGCCGGTCTTGTCGACCGCGATCTCCCAGGCCCGCAGCACCTCGGCCTGCTTGGCGGGCGGCAGCACCGAGCACAACGCGCGCCGCAGCCTCGGCCCGTCCGCCGCGAAGTAGAACGAGAACAGCAGGATCGTCAGGAGCTGGAAGAGGCCGCCGAGGACCTGCGCGGAGACGTCCAGGACGCCGCTGGCGCTGTTCTGCACGTACTTCTGGAGCCAGTCGGAGTGGACCAGGCTGTCCTGGACCTCGACGCGGGAGAGGTCCGTGTGGGCGGTCTGGTTGATCCAGCTGATGACCTTGTCGAGGTAGTCGGGGAAGTCCTCCACCATGTCGACGATCTGGCCCGCGAGCATCGACCCCATCAGCGTGACGAAGCCCGCGCTCGCGATCACGACGCCCAGGAAGACGAGGAAGGTGGCGAAGCCCCTGCGCAGCCCGCGCGCCGCCATCCAGCTGACCGCCGGCTCCACCGCGAGCGCCAGGAAGAACGCGATCAGAATGTTGATCAACAGCCCGGTCAGCTGGTGGAACGCCCAACTGCCCAGCTGGAAGCACGCGATGAGCGCGAGGGCGAGAACCATGGCGCGCGGCAGCCAGCGCGGCATGCGGGCGCCGTGCCCTGCCCCGGCCCCGGCGGGGGGCTCTGCGGGGGGCGTCGTGCCGGGCGGAACGGTGTCCTGGGTGACCTGCGCGGTCTCTTCTGTCGGTGCCACGGAGCAAGTCTCACCCACACCGCGGGCAATCAGTCGCCACCCTCACATCTTGGGACGGCCCCACTCTTGGGACAGCCCCACCCCTGGGACGGCCCCACGCGCGCGTGGCACCCCACCCCCCGGAGGCGATGAACCGTACGCGCGGTCAGCGCTTGTCAGCCGGTACGTCCATCGCCGCGCACACCGCACGCCAGACGTCCTTGGCCTCCCAGCCCGCGTCCAACGCCTCGTTGACCGTACGGCCACCCAGTTCCGTCATCACGTGATCACGCGCGAAGGAGTCGGCGTACGCCGCACCGAAGTGAGCCGCCATCCGCTGCCAGAAGACCGTCAACCGCATGCAATCTGCTCCGCACTCGCTCTGACCTGCATGTTCTCTGCCCCTCCATGGCGGCGTGGCCTCACGTACCCGCGTCAGGCATGAAGTGTGCATATGCATGGAGAGTAAAGCCTGGCGAACTGTTTCAGTTGCTCACCGATCACTGAGGGGAAACCGTCAACCCCATGCCTCCCCCGACGCGCTCCTGAGAGTGCAGCCGGGCACAGGGGGCTTGCCGAGAACGCTTTCCGTCCTACGGTTCGGAGCATGGCCGAATCCGGAGCATCCCCCGACGCAGTGCCCGCCCCCGACGCGCTCTCCCCGCTGGCCCGCGCCGAGCACTTCGTCTGGCTCACCGCACGCGTCCTTGAGCAGCGACGGTTCGCGTACCACTTCCTCGACAGCGCGGGCGGCGACCCGGCCGCGGACGCGGTCGAGACCGCCCTGACCTCGTACGCCACCGGTGACGGCGGGTTCGGCTACGGGCTCGAACCCGATCTGCGCGGCCCCGTCGGCCAGCCGCTGCACACCGGGCACGCACTGCGCGTACTGGACTCGATCCGCCGCTGCGGCGGGCAGCGGGTGGAGCGCGTGTGCCGGTATCTGACCTCGGTGTCGACTCCGGAGGGCGCCCTTCCCGCGATCCATCCCAGCCAGCGCGGCTACCCGTCGGCGCCGTTCGTGCCGGTCGTGGACAACCCGCCCGGTGAGTTGCTGGCCACCGGCCCCGTGGTGGGCCTGCTGCACCGCAACGAGGTGTGGCACGCCTGGCTCTTCCGGGCCACGGACTTCTGCTGGGCGGCCGTCGAGTCGCTGGAGACGTCGCACCCGTACGAGGTTCAGGCGGCCGTCGCGTTCCTGGACGGCGTCCCCGACCGCCCACGCGCGCGTGCCGCCGCCGACCGCCTCGGCCGTCTCGTGCGGCAGCAGCGGCTCGCGGCGCTGGACCCGGACGACCTGGACGCCTGTCCGGTGGCGCCCGGTTACGCGCCGGGCGAGCACCACTTCGCACATGACTACGCGAAGGTCCCCGAGTCGCTCGCGCGCGCGTGGTTCACCGACGCGGAGATGGACCGCTCACTCGACTTCCTGGCCCAAGAGCAGCAGGCGGACGGCGGCTGGCCCGTGCGCTGGCGGCAGTGGGCGCCGGGCACGGCCCTGGAGTCGCGCCCGATCGTCACCATCGAGGCCCTGCGCACGCTCCGGGCGTACGGGCGGCCCATCGACTGATGGGGGCGACGCTCGGCTGACAGGGCCCCCCGGTCTACGGGAGGCGACCCTCCGCCCTCCCGCCCCGCCGACCCTTCTTTCCGCTCTTTCCGCACGAACACTGGTCGATCCGGCTCCGGAGCCCGACACTCGTGCCTGTGCATCCGCCGGAGCCGCACAGCACTCTCGAACAGTCGCCGCCGGAGAGCGGGGCCTGGCGCACCACGTGGTTGTTGCTGGCCTTCATGGTGGTCAACTTCGCCGACAAGGCGGTCCTCGGGCTCGCGGGGCCGGAGATCCGCGCGGACTTCGACCTCACCCGGCAGGAGTTCGGCACGGCACAGTCGGCGTTCTTCGCGCTCTTCTCCGTAGCGGCCCTCGGAGTCTCCCTGCTGACCCGGCGAGTGCGGACGACCCCGCTGCTCCTGGTGCTCGTACTGCTGTGGTCGGCCGCTCAGCTGCCGATGGTGTGGGGCGCGGCGGGGTTCGGCACGCTGGTGGCCACGCGGGTGCTCCTCGGCGCGGCCGAAGGCCCTTCCGCACCGGTGGCCGTCCACCACGTCCACGGCTGGTTCCCGCAGCGTGAGCGGGCCCTTCCCACCGCGGTCCTGCTGTTCGGGGCGGCGGCCGGAGTGGCCGTGGCCGCACCCCTGCTGAGCTGGGTGATCACCTACTGGGGCTGGCGCTGGTCGTTCGGAGCGGTGGGGCTCGTCGGTCTCGTCTGGGCGGTGGCCTGGCAGATCTGGGGCGCCGAGGGGCCGCTTGCCCCGCAGGTCGGCAGGGCCGCGGAGAGCGGCAGGGGCGGCGGGGACGCACTCGCGTCGGACAGCGTCCCCCTGCGCACCGTTCTGCTGTCGGGCACCTTCATGACGGCGGCCTCCGGCGCCTTCGCCGCGTACTGGCTGATGAGCACCCTGCTGACGTGGACACCGGACTACCTGGAGAGCGTCGTCGGCTGGGACCTCCACCGGGCAGGCACGCTGGTGGGTGTCGGGGCCCTTGCCAACGGCGTGGTGCTGCTCGTCCACGGCCTGGTCTCACAGCGCTCCGCCCGGCGGGAGCCGACCGGCCGACGGCTGCCGGTGGGGGCGGGAGCCGGACTGCTCATGGTGGTTTCGGGCTGTGCTGTCGCCGTGTTCGGAACGGTCGACTCCATGTGGTGCAAGGTGCCCCTGATGCTGGGCCCCATCACCCTGGCCATGGTCACGCTCACGGTGGCCATGACGGCGTGCGCCCGCATCGCCCCACCCTCCCAACGGGGCGTCGTCCTGGGCGTACTGACCTTCGTGTACGCGCTCGGCGGCATCCTGTCGCCACTGGTTCTCGGCGGCATGGTGGACCGGGCGGCCACCGTGGCCGTGGGCTACGAGCGGGGCTGGCTGCTGACTTCCGGGCTGCTGTTGGCGGCGGGCGTCCTGGCGGCGCTGTTCTGCCGTCCGGAAGCGACCGCGAAACGGCTCGGGCTTTCCGAGGCCCCGTCGGCGCGGGTGCCGCTCGTCCCCTGAACCAAGATGTCACCGCGTCACCCCGTGAAGGCCCGGAGTCATCCCGTCAGCGCCCGGAGTCCCGCCGTGACGACGACGGCCGTCGCGATGACGACGAGGAACGGCGCGCGCAGCAGCAGCGCCAGGGCCGCTGTGGCGAGCCCTGCCGCCTTGGCGTCCAGGACGAGTGTCCGTCCTTCGGCGAAGGTCTGCTGGGCCGTGAGAGCCGCGAGCAGGGCCACCGGCAGCAGGGCCGCCATCCGTCGGACGAGCGGTCGCTCCAACACGCCCGCGGGCACGAGCAGCCCGGCGAGCTTGACGAGGTAGCAGCTGACGAAGGTCGCTCCGATGGCGATCCAGACGTTCACCGGGCCTCCCCCCGCACGTCGTCGCGGGCCCGTCGGCCCTCTACGTAGAGGACGATCGGCACCGCGAGAGCAGCGACCAGGACAGGCACGCCCGCGGGCAGTACCGGCAGCAGGCCCAGCCCGAGGAGCACGGCGACGCTCGCGGCGGCACGCTCCGTAGAGGTGCGCAGCATCGGCGCGAGCAGCGCGAGGAAGACCGCGGGACCGGCCGCGTCGAGCCCCCAGGCGTCGGTGTCGCCGATCGCCTCCGCACCCAGCGCGCCGAGCAGCGTGGTGAGGTTCCAGAGCGCGTAGAGGCTGAGCCCGGTGACGGCGAAGCCGATGCGGGCGCCGCGCCGCGTGGGCTGGGCCAGGGAGACGGCCGTGGTCTCGTCGATGACCCAGTGCGCGGCGAACGGCCGGACCGCGCGCGGGAGGGCGAGCAGCTGCGAGAGGCGCAGTCCATAGAACGCGTTGCGCACTCCGAGGAAGAAGGCGCCCGCAGCGGCCGTGAACGGGTTACCGCCGCCTGCGAGCGCCCCCACCAGGGCGAACTGCGACGCACCGGTGAACACGAACAGACTCAGAGCGCAGGTCTGGAGCAGGGTCAGGCCGCTGCCCGCGGAGGTCACTCCGAAGGCGAAGCCGGAGAGTCCGACGGCGATCCCGACGCCGAGCGCGTCACGGACGACGGCTGCGTCGGGCTTCTCCAGGAGGGCCGCGTCCTGTTCCTCCGGCCTCTCCAGGGGTGCGTCCCGTTCCTGCGAAGCGCCGGGCTGGTCTTGTGCGCGTATGCGTGCACTGTCTGGTGCGTCTAGGCCCGCGGAGGGCGTCTGTTCTGTCACGCTCCGGACGGTACGAGTGGCCCCACGCCCGGGTCTTGTACGTTCTTGCGCTCGCGCTGATACGCCCCTGGGGGCACCCCCACGATCCGGGTGAAGTGCCGGTTGAGGTGCGGCTGATCGGTGAAGCCCACGGTGACGGCCGCGTCGGCCGGCGCCGTGCCCGCGTCGAGAAGGTGCCTGGCCCGGCGCACCCGCGCGTCGGTGAGCCAGGCGTGCGGCGGCATGCCGTACGTGTCCCGGAACGCACGCAGCAGGGCGAAGGGGCTGGTGCCGAGGTCGGTGGCGAGCCGCTCCAGACTCGGCGGATCCGCGAGGCTGTCCTCAAGGACGGCACGCGCGCGTGCGGCCGTCCTCGCACCCGCCGTGCGCACGGTGCGCTGCGGCAGGGGGCCGCCGTTGAGGCGCAGCAGCCGGGTCACCGCCACCCGCAACAGCGTGTCGGCTGCGAGCGCGTTGCCGTCCTCCGCCGCGCGCAGCACGCGGTGCACGAGCGCCACGGAGTGCGGATCGTCGAGCACCGGGCGGATGAATCCGGGCGCGCCCCGAAGAGCCGTCGTTTCCGCCGCGATGGCGGCGACCAGGTCCGGCGCCGGGTAGACCGCCCCGTAGCGCCAGCCCTCGGGCGCGCCGGCCCGGCCCGTGTGCGGGGTGTCGGGGTTGATCAGGGCGAGGGTCCCCGGACCCGCGTGCCGGTCGGCCCCGCTGTGCCGGAAGACGTCGACGCCCTCGGCGATCCCGGCGATCACGAAGTGCTCGTGGGTGTGCCGCACGAACGTCCTGCGGATGTAGTGCGCCCGCAGGAGGTCGACGCCGGGCAGCTCCGCGTACCGCCAATGCCGCGCCTGCTCCGCCGAACCCTCACCCCCACGCCGCGCCCGCTCCGCCGAAGCCGCCATGCACCCATTCTGCGACGGGCACGCAACCTCTTTTTCGCAGGTCGGCGCCGATGTCAGTGGTGGGGTGCACGATGGGGGCATGGTCAGCTCCGCGTCCAGTGCGCCCGGCGCCCCCAGCGCCCTAGCCGGATTCTCCCCCGCGACCCGCGGTTGGTTCACGGGGGCCTTTTCCGCGCCCACCTCCGCCCAGGCCGGGGCGTGGCACGCCATCTCCGAGGGTTCCGACGTGCTGGTCGTCGCGCCCACGGGCTCCGGAAAGACCCTGGCCGCGTTCCTCGCCGCGCTCGACCAGCTGACCTCGACACCGCCGCCCGCCGACCCGAAGAAGCGCTGCCGGGTGCTGTACGTGTCGCCGCTGAAGGCCCTCGCGGTCGACGTGGAGCGCAATCTGCGCAGCCCTCTGACCGGCATCCGCCAGGAGTCGGTGCGGCTCGGCCTGCCCGAGCCCGAGGTGCGGGTCGGCATCCGCTCGGGTGACACTCCGGCCGCCGAGCGCCGGGCCCTGTCGACCCGCCCACCGGACATCCTGATCACCACGCCCGAGTCGCTCTTCCTGATGCTCACGTCGGCCGCGCGGGACGCACTGACCGGCATCGAGACAGTCATCCTGGACGAGGTGCACGCGGTGGCGGGCACCAAGCGCGGTGCCCATCTCGCCCTGTCCCTGGAGCGGCTCGACGAGCTGCTTCCGAAGCCTGCGCGCCGCATCGGCCTGTCGGCGACGGTGCGCCCGGTCGACGAGGTGGCGCGCTATCTCTCCCCCAAGCGCAAGGTCGAGATCGTCCAGCCGCCGTCCGGCAAGGAGTTCGACCTGTCGGTGGTCGTTCCCGTGGAGGACCTCGGGGAGCTGGGCGGGTCCCCGGTCAGCGACTCCGGTGACGGTCCGGGGGCCGAGGCCGAGCGCCCGTCGATCTGGCCGCACGTCGAGGAGCGCATCACCGACCTCGTGCAGGCCCATCGCTCGACGATCGTGTTCGCCAACTCCCGCCGGCTGGCCGAGCGCCTCTGCAACCGGCTCAATGAGATCGCGTACGAAAGAGCGACCGGCGAAGCACTCCCCGAGGACCACTCCCCGGCGGAGCTGATGGCCGAGTCGGGCGCGGCCAAGGGCGCCCCGCCGGTCCTGGCCCGCGCCCACCACGGGTCGGTCTCCAAGGAGCAGCGCGCACAGGTCGAGGAGGACCTGAAGGCGGGCAGGCTGCCGGCCGTCGTCGCCACGTCCAGCCTGGAGCTGGGCATCGACATGGGCGCGGTCGACCTGGTCGTGCAGGTCGAGTCGCCGCCGTCGGTGGCGTCCGGGCTGCAGCGCGTGGGCCGGGCGGGGCACCAAGTGGGCGCTGTCTCCACGGGAGTCGTCTTCCCGAAGTACCGCGGAGACCTGGTCCAGGCCGCCGTCGTCACGGAGCGGATGCGCACCGGCTCCATCGAGTCCCTCCGCATCCCGGCCAACCCACTGGACGTGCTGGCCCAGCAGCTGGTGGCGATGGTCGCGCTCGACACCTGGCAGGTCGACGACCTGCTGGCGGTGGTCCGCCGTGCGGCGTCCTTCGCCTCGCTTCCGGAGTCCGCGTTCACGGCGGTCCTGGACATGCTCGCGGGGCGTTATCCCTCCGACGCGTTCGCGGAGCTGCGGCCGCGCGTGGTCTGGGACCGCGTCGCGGGCACGGTCACCGGGCGGCCGGGAGCGCAGCGCCTGGCGGTCACCTCGGGAGGCACCATCCCCGACCGCGGCCTCTTCGGAGTCTTCCTCGCGGGCGCCGACCCCAAGAAGGGCGGCGGCCGGGTAGGGGAGCTCGACGAGGAGATGGTGTACGAGTCCCGGGTGGGCGACGTCTTCACGCTCGGCACGAGTTCCTGGCGCATCGAGGACATCACGCGCGACCGGGTCCTCGTCTCCCCCGCCCCCGGCGTCCCGGGCCGCCTCCCCTTCTGGAAGGGCGACCAGCTGGGCCGCCCGCTGGAGCTGGGCCGCGCTCTCGGCGCGTTCCTCCGGGAGGTCGGCGCGCTCCCGCAGGAGGACGCGCGCGTGCGCCTCCTCGCCGCCGGGCTCGACGCCTGGGCCGCCGACAACGTCCTCGCGTACCTCTCCGAACAGCGCGAGGCCTGCGGGCACATCCCGGACGACCGCACGATCGTCGTCGAGCGGTTCCGCGACGAGCTGGGCGACTGGCGGGTCGTCGTGCACTCCCCCTTCGGCGCCCAGGTGCACGCCCCCTGGGCCCTCGCCCTCGGCGCCCGCCTCACCGAGCGGTACGGCATGGACGCACAGGTCATGCACGCCGACGACGGCATCGTGCTGCGGCTGCCCGACGCCGACCTGATGAGCTTCGACCTGCTCGACCAGGAGCCCACCGCACCCCCCGTGGAGTACGACGCGGAGAAGGCCCCGGTAGGCGCCGGCGACGTGACCTTCGACAAGGGCGAGGTCAACCAGATCGTCACCGATCAGGTGGGCGGCTCGGCACTGTTCGCCTCGCGTTTCCGCGAATGCGCCGCCCGCGCGCTGCTGCTGCCGCGCCGCAGCCCCGGCAAGCGCACCCCGCTGTGGCAGCAGCGCCAGCGCGCCGCCCAGCTCCTGGAGGTCGCCAGCGAGTACGGCTCGTTCCCGATCGTCCTGGAAGCGGTCAGGGAGTGCCTCCAGGACGTCTTCGACGTACCGGGACTGACCGAGCTGATGGGTGACATCGAGTCCCGCCGCGTCCGCCTCGTCGAGGTGACCACGCCCGAGCCCTCCCCCTTCGCCCGCTCCCTCCTGTTCGGGTACGTCGCCCAGTTCCTGTACGAGGGCGACTCCCCCCTCGCCGAGCGGCGCGCGGCGGCACTCTCCCTTGACTCCCGGCTGCTCGCGGAGCTCCTCGGCCAGGCGGAGCTGCGCGAGCTGCTCGACGCGGACGTCCTGACGGAACTGGAGCAGGAGCTTCAGTGGCGTACCGAGGATCGCCGCATCAAGGACGTCGAAGGCGTCGCCGACCTGCTGCGGCTCCTCGGGCCGCTCACCGGGGACGAGCTGGCCGAGCGCGGCACCGAGCCGGGCTGGGCCGAGGAGCTCGCGGCCGCCCGCCGCGCCATCCGGGTGCGCATCGCGGGCGCGGACCACTGGGCGGCGATCGAGGACGCGGGCCGGCTGCGTGACGCCCTCGGCACGGCGTTGCCCGTCGGCGTCCCCGAGGCGTTCACCGAGCCCGTCAAGGACCCCCTCGGCGACCTCCTCGCCCGCTTCGCGCGCACGCACGGCCCGTTCACGTCCGCCACCGCCGCCGCCCGCTTCGGCCTGGGGGCGGCGGTCACGGAGGGCGCGCTGCAACGCCTCGCGGCGAACGGCCGCGTGGTGCAAGGGGAGTTCCACCCGGCGGGCATCGGCCAGGAGTGGTGCGACGCCGCGGTGCTGCGCCGACTGCGCCGCCGCTCCCTCGCCGCCCTGCGGCACGAGCTGGAACCGGTGCCACCGGCCGCGCTCGCCCAGTTCCTGCCCCAGTGGCAGAACCTGAGCGGGCACGGCCTGCGCGGCATCGACGGCCTGGCACGCGCCGTCGAACAGCTTCAGGGCGCCACCGTCCCCGCCTCCGCGCTCGAAAAGCTCGTGCTCCCTTCGCGCGTCTCGGGCTACCACTCGGCCATGCTCGACGAACTGACCGCGGCCGGCGAGGTCATCTGGGCCGGCGCAGGCTCCCTGCCGGGCAAGGACGGCTGGGTCTCCCTCTACCTGGCCGACACCGCACCCCTGCTCCTGCCTCCCCCGCACCCCCTGGAGCTCACCGCCCTGCACCAGTCGGTCCTTGACACCCTCTCCGGGGGGTACGGACTCTTCTTCCGCCAGATCGCCGACCAGGTCCGCGCCACCACCCACCCGGGCGCCCTGGACCCCCAACTGGCCGACGCCATCTGGGAGCTGGCCTGGTCGGGCCTGCTGACGAACGACACGCTCGGCCCGATGCGCTCCCTCCTCGGCTCCGGCCGCACCGCCGGAGCCACGGCCCACCGCGCCAAGCGCAGCACCCCGCGCGGGCGCTACGGAAGCCTCACCGCGGCCGCCCGCACCGCCTCCGGCGCCGTCTCCCGCACCGGTCCTCCCACCGTCGCGGGCCGCTGGTCACTGCTCCCCCTCCGCGAGCCCGACCCCACCCTGCGCGCCCACGCCCTGGCTCGCGCCCTCCTGGACCGGCACGGCGTGGTGACCCGCGGCGCAGTGGCGGCCGAAGGGGTCGAGGGCGGCTTCTCGGCGACGTACCGCGTCCTGTCGGCCTTCGAGGACAGCGGGCAGGCGCGCCGCGGCTATGTCGTCGAGGGCCTGGGCGCCGCGCAGTTCGCGATGGACGGCGCGGTGGACCGCCTGCGCGCCACGGCGAACGCCCGGGATCGTACGGACGGTTCACGCCCGTCCGACGCCCGGGCCGCCGTCGTCCTGGCCGCCGCGGACCCTGCCAACGCGTACGGGGCAGCCCTGCCCTGGCCCGAGCCGCCGAACGGCGCGAGTCACAAACCAGGCCGCAAGGCGGGCTCCCTCGTCATCCTGGTCGACGGCGAGCTGACGCTCTACATGGAGCGCGGCGGCAAGACACTCCTGGCCTGGCCCGCCACTCCGGAGAACCCGGTCGCCGACGACCCCAGACTGCACGCCGCCGCCGAAGCGCTGGCCGCGGCCGCCCGCGCCGGTTCCCTCGGCACGGTCACCGTGGAGCGGGTCAACGGCTCCGCCGCCCTGACGTCCCCCTTCGCCCCTCTCCTGGAAGGAGCCGGCTTCCACGCCACCCCACGCGGCCTCCGCCTGCGCGCGTGACCCCCACGCGCGGCCCCCGCCCGCCCGCATGACCACGTGCGGCGCACAGGCACACCGACACCGGCGCTCCCCGCACCCGCGCACCGGCGCCCACTCCCCCTCCATGCCACCCTGGACCCATGCCCGAAGGTGACACCATCCACCAGGCGGCCCGGCGCCTGGACTCCGCCCTCGCCGGGCACGTCCTCACGCGCTCCGACCTCCGCGTGCCCAAGCTCGCGACGATCGACCTCACCGGGCGCACCGTCCTGGACGTCACCCCGCGCGGAAAGCACCTCCTCACCCGCATCGAGGGCGGCCTCACCCTGCACTCGCACCTCCGGATGGACGGCTCCTGGCGGGTGTTCGCCCCCGGTGAGCGGTGGCGCGGCGGCCCCGGGCACCAGATCCGGGCGATCCTCGGCACCGCCGAGCGCACCGCCGTCGGCTATCGCCTGCCCGTCCTCGAACTGCTCCGCACCACCGACGAGGACAAGGCCGTCGGCCACCTGGGCCCCGACCTCCTCGGCCCCGACTGGGACCCGGAGCGCGCCCTGAGCAACCTCCTGGCCACGCCCGACCGCCCGCTCGGCGAGGCCCTCCTGGACCAGCGCAATCTCGCGGGCATCGGCAACGTCTTCAAGAGCGAGATCTGCTTCATCCTGGGCGTCACCCCCTGGCTCCCGGTCGGCGAGCTCCCCGAGGAGAAGGCCGACCGCCTCCCCGCCCTCGCCAAGAAGCTCCTGGAAGCCAATCGCAACCGGCCCTCCCGCACCACCACGGGCCGCGACGTCAACGGCCGGCGCCTCTTCGTGTACGGGCGCGCGCACCAGCCCTGCAGACGCTGCGGCACCCCGATCCGCCTCGGCGAACAGGGCGACGGCTCCCGCAGCCGCCCCACCTACTGGTGCCCGACCTGCCAGCCGGGACCGACACCGTAACCTCTGGCCACCACCGCCCAGTTGACGCACCGTCAGAAGTGGCCGTACCGTCCCGTCATGCCCGTCAAGGCGTACGACCTCACCGGCCGCACCGCTTTCGTCACCGGCGCCGCCAGCGGCATCGGGCGTGCGACGGCCCTGCTCCTCGCGGAGGCGGGCGCCACCGTCCACTGCGCCGACCGTGACGAGCAGGGCCTCCACGAGACCGCCACCCGCATCAAGACGGCAGGCGGGACCGCACACACCCACCCCCTGGACGTGGCCGAAAGAACACAGGTCGAACAGGCCGTCACCGCAGCAGCCACAACAGCGACAGCGGCCGCCACCGACACCCCCCGCCTCGACATCCTCGCCGCCATCGCCGGCGTCATGCACAACAGCCCCGTCCTGGAGACCCGCGACGAGGACCTCGACCGCGTCCTGGACATCAACTTCAAGGGCGTCCTGTACGCCTGCCGGGTCGCGGCCCGCCTCATGATCGAGGCGGGTTCCGGCGGCAGCATCGTCACCATGGCCTCGGGCGCCGTCGACACCGGCGGCCCCGGCCTCCTCTGCTACGGCGCGTCGAAAGCGGCCGTCGTCCAGCTCACGAAGACCCTGGCCACGGAGGTCGGCCCGCACGGCATCCGCGTCAACGCCGTCGCACCGGGCTGGATCCGTACGCCCATGACGGCCCGGCACGGCACGGAGGCCCAGGGCCACACCGAGGGACTCATGGCGCGCATGTCACCTCTCGGCCGCGTCGGCGAACCGGACGACATCGCTCACGCCGTGCTGCACCTGGCGTCCGACGCCGCGTCCTTCACGACGGGCCAGATCCTCCGCCCCAACGGCGGCGTCGCCATGCCTTGGTAGCCGCGACGCGCATCGCTCCCGCAGCCCTCGCGGCCCGCCCGCGGTGCCCGTGGAGCCGCCCCACCTGCTCCGACGCCGAGTCGGCCCCCGCTCCACCCCGCCACACCCGCGCCGCACGCCCTCGGCCGCCGTTCCTGGCCGCCGCCACCTCGCCCTCCGCCCGCGCCTTCGGCACGCAGTGCACGGGCAGCACGCTCAAGCCCCACCCGCCGGCCGCGACCGCCCCCTCCAGCGCCCCGGCATCGGGCGCGAGGGCCAGCCTCAGCACGCCCCACCACCACAGCGCGCCGAGCGCCAGGACAGGCACCCACCGCACGGCCCGCCATGTCACGGTCGTCCCGCTCACGGCTGCCACAGATGCCACCTCCCGCCCAACGCGAGGTCGACGCTAAACGCCGGGGTTCACTCGTGGGGAGGGCGTATGCGCGGCGCCGGAAGCACGCCACCGGCACACAGCGCATCGCGCACCCCCACAGCAGGCGCCCTCACACAGCACGCCCCGGCCGTTCACGTTCCCGGCCGGGGCGTGCCGAACGCGTCAGCTGTTCTCCGCCTGGAACATCCAGTGGTGCTTCTCCAGATCGGCCGAGATCTGGATGAAGATGTCCTGGGTGACCGGGTCCGCCTCACCGGTCGCGTCGATACGTTCCCGCATCCGGGTGATGACCGCGCCCAGCGCGTCCACGAGCGTCCCGACGGCGTCCACGTCCTTGACCCAGCCCTCGGGGACCTTTCCGATCCCGCTGCTCTGCGACACGGTCGCCGCGCGCCCGTCGGGCGAGACGCCGAGCGTGGAGGCACGCTCCGCCACGGTGTCGGAGTGCTGCCTGGCCGTGTCGACGACGTCGTCGAGCTGCAGGTGCACGGAGCGGAAGCGCGGGCCGACCACATTCCAGTGGATCTGCTTGGCCACCAGCGACAGGTCGACCAGGTCCACGAGCGCGCCCTGCAGGGCCTCCGAGACCGTCTTCAGATCCCCCTCGGACAGCGGGCTCTTCACGACGTACATCTGTCTCCTCCAACTCACGAGCGAATGAGGTAAATCCCCACCAACCATGGCATAAAAGCTGCAAATAGGTCGATTCGGGGCTCTCTGCCCCCTCAGGGACCGCCTCGGTACAACACAGAAGCCCCTACCGGGTACCCGGCAGGGGCTTCCACACACCGCGGAGCTGCTCACGGCAGCGCCGCGTCACGCGGCGACGACGTCGACCGCCTCCGCGGGTGCCTTGATCGTGACCCGTTCCGGTGGCACTCCGGCCACGGAGACGGAATTGAGCATCGAGCGAACCGGTGCGCGCACCGGCTCGGGGACTGCTGCAGACTCAGCCAGCTCGGCGAGCGACAGTTCGTCGCTCACTTCACGCATGAGCTCGGACATCCGTACGTCAAGCGCGTCGCAGATCGCGGAAAGCAGCTCGGAGGAAGCCTCCTTCTGCCCCCGCTCCACCTCGGAGAGATAGCCGAGCGAGACTCGGGCGGACGAGGAGACTTCGCGCAGAGTACGGCCCTGGCGCTGGCGCTGCCGACGCAGCACGTCACCCAGCAGGCGACGGAGCAGAATCATCGGTGGCTCCCTCCTCGGACCGCGTAGCCGCATCCTTCACGCCCCACCGTACCGCCTTGCGCGGCGGCCGTGCGGGGAGCGATGTCGTGTTCACTCAGGGCTGCAAACATCAATTCCCCCCGTTCTGTTCCGTATCCTGTGCCCGCCCATTCTCGGCACGTTCTCCGGATAGCTGCTGGAGAAGCAACGTGAGCACGCTCCGTACACTCTCCATACGGATTTCCGAACGGTCACCGTTCAACCGCAGGGCGGCAACTTTCCCATGCCCTCCGCCAACGGCGTAACCGCGCATCTTTTCGACTTCTGACTCGGTAACCACGGTTTCCGGCCTCGAAACCGCGGGATCCGGCCCCGAAACCGCCACAAACACCGTGCCGACCGGCTGTCCGTCCTGCGGCTCGGGCCCGGCCACCCCGGTGGTCGCCAGTCCCCAGTCCGCACCGAGCACCTCGCGGACACCGTCCGCCATCTGCCGCGCGACCTCGGGATCCACCGCCCCGCGCTCGTCCAGCAGAGTGCCGTCGACCCCGAGCACGTTCCGCTTCAGCTCCGTGGCGTACGCGGTGACGGACCCCCGGAAGACCTTCGACGCCCCGGGCACCGAGGTGATCTCGGCGGCCACCAGGCCCCCGGTCAGCGACTCGGCGACGGCGAGCGTCTCACCGCGCGCGGCCAGGAGACGCACCAGTCGGCTCGCCGGCCGCTCGTCGGCCGGCGCCGACAGCTCGGCGCCCGAGACCCCGGGGGACGTCACTTCGCGGCCTCCCGGGCGGACTCCGCGGCCGCCGCACGCGCCTCGGCCATGCCCTGCCTGCGCAGCACGACGGCCTGCTTCACATAGTCCAGACCGGTCACCACGGTCAGCACCACGGCGACCGCCATCACCCAGAACCGCAGGCTGGCGAGCGGTCCTGTCAGGGCGAGAACGTACATCCCGACGGCGGTGCCCTGCGCCAGCGTCTTCATCTTCCCGCCGCGGCTGGCCGGAATGACCCCGTAACGGATCACCCAGAAGCGCAGCAGCGTGATCCCGAGCTCGCGCCCGAGAATCACTCCCGTCACCCACCAGGGCAGGTCGCCGAGCCAGGACAGACAGATCAGCGCGGCGCCCATGATCGCCTTGTCGGCGATGGGGTCGGCGATCTTCCCGAAGTCCGTGACCAGGTTGTACGTGCGCGCCAAGTGGCCGTCGAAGAGGTCGGTGATCATGGCGACGGCGAAGGCGGCCCAGGCGAACGAGCGCCAGGCCGGGTCGTACCCGCCGTTGCCGAGCAGCAGCATCACGAAGCCGGGCACGAGCAGCAGCCGCGCCATGGTCAGCAGGTTCGCGACGTTCCACAGGCTGGCCTGATCGACCGCCGCGGCGCCCAGCTTTCCGCCGCGCACCGGCTTGGCGCCCGAAGCGCCCTGTGCGCCGGAGCCGCCCGCGGAGGCCGGGACTCCGGTCATCTGCCGGCCTCCTCGAGACACTCAGCCACCAAGTCCACGCCCTCCGTGCCGACGACCTTTGCCACGACCATACGGCCGACCTGCAGTCCGTCATCGGCCGCGGCGCCCGTCAGGCGGATCTGGCCGTCCGTCTCGGGGGCCTGGTGCGCGGCTCTGCCGAGCGGACCCTCCTCCTCGTCGAGGGACTCGACAAGAACCTCGACGGTCTCACCGAGCCGCTCGTCGGCGCGCTGCGAGGTGAGCTCCTCGGCGAGCCGCGAGATGTGCGCGAGCCGCGCGTCGACGACCTCCTGGTCGAGCTTCTGGTCGTACGTGGCCGCTTCGGTGCCTTCCTCGTCGGAGTAGCCGAAGACGCCGATGGCATCCAGGCGTGCGCCGGTCAGGAACCGCTCAAGCTCCGCGAGGTCCGACTCGCTCTCGCCGGGGAAGCCCACGATGAAGTTGGAGCGCACGCCGGCCTGCGGCGCCTTGGACCTGATGGTGTCCAGGAGCTCCAGGAAGCGGTCGGTGTCCCCGAAGCGGCGCATGGCGCGCAGCACGCCGGGCGCGGAGTGCTGGAAGGACAGGTCGAAGTAGGGGGCGACCTTCTCCGTCGACGTGAGGACGTCGATGAGACCGGGCCGCATCTCGGCGGGCTGCAGGTAGCTGACGCGCACCCGCTCGATCCCGTCGACGGCGGCCAGCTCGGGCAGGAGCGTCTCCAGGAGCCGGATGTCGCCGAGGTCCTTGCCGTACGAGGTGTTGTTCTCGGAGACGAGCATGACCTCCTTGACGCCCTGCTCGGCGAGCCAGCGGGTCTCACCGAGGACGTCGGAGGGGCGGCGCGAGATGAAGGAGCCGCGGAAGGAGGGGATGGCGCAGAACGAGCAGCGCCGGTCGCAGCCGGAGGCCAGCTTCACGGAGGCGACGGGGTTGGTGCCGAGACGGCGGCGCAGCGGGGCGCGCGGCCCCGACGCGGGCGCGACGCCCTCGGGCAGATCCTGCGGTGCCTCCGCGGGCGCGTGTCCGGGCAGGGCGACCCCGGCTCCGGCGGCCTGGCGCTCGGCGGGGCTGATCGGCAGCAGCTTGCGCCGGTCACGCGGGGTGTGGGCCTCGACACTGCCGCCGCTGAGGATGGTCTGGAGGCGGTTGGAGATGTCGGAGTAGTCGTCGAAACCGAGCACGCCGTCGGCTTCGGGCAGCGCGTCGGCGAGCTCCTTGCCGTACCGCTCGGCCATGCAGCCGACCGCGACGACGGCCTGGGTCTTGCCGTGACCCTTCAGGTCATTGGCTTCGAGGAGGGCGTCGACGGAGTCCTTCTTGGCGGCTTCGACGAAGCCGCAGGTGTTGACGACGGCGACATCCGCGTCCTCGGCGTCCTCGACGAGCTGCCAGCCGTCCGCCTCCAAGCGGCCTGCGAGCTCCTCCGAGTCCACCTCGTTACGGGCGCAGCCAAGAGTGACAAGGGCGACGGTGCGGCGTTCAGGCATGGTCTCAAGACTACTTCGTCCACGCCTCGGCCCCGGCCGCGAGGGTTACCGGCCGGTCCGCTCCCGGCCGCCGGCGCGTCACCCGACCGTCACCGTGCCCCGTGCAGCACGGCTGTCCGGCGCCTGGTCAGCGCCCTTCGGGAGGCCGGTCAGCCGGCTTGGGGGTCGCCCTTCGTGTAGGTGAGGCGCTCCACCGTGCCGGGCTCGAATTCGTTCTCGACCGGCTTTCCGTTCACGTACAGGTTGATGGCGCCCGCGTCGCCGAGGACGAGGTCGATCTTCTGCTTGTCCTGGAACGTCTTGTCCTGGCCCTGCTCCAGGACGCCGTCGAAGAGGGTGCGCCCGCTGTGGTCCTTGGCGGAGATCCAGCTGCGGCCGTCCGCGGCGTCGACCTTGACGGTGACCTTGTCGCGCGGGACACCGGCGATGGCGCTGTCCGACGGGTCGGGCTTGGGGTCGGCGGGCTTGGTGGGCTTCGGCTTCTCCGCGGGCTTGGTGCTCGCGGGGGTGGAGCCCTCGGCCACCGCCTTCGAACCGTCGTCGCCGTCGTCGCCGCTGAACGCGGTGAAACCGACGAAGCCGATCACGGCGACGATCGCGGCGACCATGGCGGCGGTCCAGTTCGGCCTGCGCGGCTCGGAGCGGATGCGCTCGGCCTCGAAGAGGGGCGCCGCCGGCGTGGGCGCGGGCGGACGGCCGCCGTGGCCCTCGTCGTACTGCGCGATCAGCGGGGCCGGATCGAGTCCGACGGCGCGCGCCAGTGTCCTGATGTGACCGCGGGCGTACACGTCGCCGCCGCACCGGGTGAAGTCGTCCTGTTCGATCGCGTGCACGATCGGGATGCGCACGCGCGTGGAGGAGCTGACTTCGTCGACGGTCTGGCCGGCGGCGACACGGGCCTGCTGGAGGACCCGGCCGATCGAGGGGCGCTCGGCCGCCTGCTGTTCGCCGGTCCGGGTCTCGTCTGCCGGGATCGCGTCCGCGGCATGGTCAGGGCCGTCCGCGACGCGGTCGGGGCGGTCGAGGCGGTCGTCCGAAGGTCGGTCGTCTTCAGGGGAGTTACCGATGGACACGGGGGCGCCTTTCGAGCGTGTAGCCACCTGCCGGAGGTTCAGTTTAGGCGGGTCTTGAAAGGGTGGGGCAACCGGACGGACGGACTTTGTACGCCATCAGAATGGCCGGACATCCTGATGGTGGGACATCGTGCTCTTCTCTCCCTCAACTTGACGTGTGTCGAGAGGAAACGGTTGCCTGTCGATCCCTTATGGGTGAGCCTCTCCCACCCTTATGGCTGAGCCTCCCCGCGGATCACGGCGAGCACTCCGTCCAGTTCGTCAGGTTTCACGAGAACGTCACGCGCCTTGGAGCCCTCGCTGGGCCCGACGATGGAGCGGGACTCCATCAGGTCCATCAGCCTGCCGGCCTTGGCGAAGCCGACGCGCAGCTTGCGCTGCAGCATGGACGTGGACCCGAACTGGGTGGAGACCACCAGTTCAGCGGCCTGGCACAGCAGATCGAGGTCGTCGCCGATGTCCTCGTCGATCTCCTTCTTCTGCTTGGTGCCGACGGTGACGTCGTCCCTGAAGACGGGCGCCATCTGGTCCTTGCAGTGCTGCACGACCGCGTGGATCTCGTCCTCGGTGACGAAGGCGCCCTGCATACGGACGGGCTTGTTCGCCCCCATCGGCAGGAACAGGCCGTCGCCCTTTCCGATGAGCTTCTCCGCGCCGGGCTGGTCGAGGATGACCCGGCTGTCGGCGAGCGAGGAGGTCGCGAAGGCGAGCCGCGACGGCACGTTCGCCTTGATCAGGCCGGTCACGACATCCACGGAGGGGCGCTGGGTGGCGAGCACCAGGTGGATGCCGGCCGCGCGCGCGAGCTGGGTGATGCGCACGATCGAGTCCTCGACGTCGCGCGGCGCGACCATCATCAGGTCGGCGAGCTCGTCGACGATCACCAGCAGGTACGGATAGGGCTGAAGCTCCCGCTCGCTGCCCTCGGGCGTCTTGAGCTTGCCCTCGCGGACGGCCTGGTTGAAGTCGTCGATGTGCCGGTAGCCGAACGCCGCGAGGTCGTCGTAGCGCAGATCCATCTCGCGTACGACCCACTGGAGCGCCTCGGCGGCCCGCTTGGGGTTGGTGATGATCGGCGTGATCAGGTGCGGGATGCCCTCGTACGCGGTGAGCTCGACGCGCTTGGGGTCGACGAGGACCATCCGGACGTCCTCGGGCGTCGCTCTTATCATGATCGACGTGATCAGGCAGTTGATGCAGGACGACTTGCCGGATCCGGTGGCACCGGCGACCAGGATGTGCGGCATCTTCGCCATGTTCGCCATGACGTAGCCGCCCTCGACGTCCTTGCCGAGCGCGACGAGCATGGGGTGGTCGTCCTCGGCCGCGTCCGCGAGGCGCAGCACGTCGCCGACGTTGACCATCTCGCGGTCGGTGTTCGGGATCTCGATGCCGACCGCGGACTTGCCGGGGATCGGCGAGATGATCCGGACGTCCGGGGAGGCGACCGCGTACGCGATGTTCTTGGCCAGCGCCGTGATCTTCTCGACCTTCACGGCGGGGCCGAGCTCGATCTCGTAGCGTGTGACGGTCGGGCCGCGGGTGAAGCCGGTGACGGCCGCGTCGACCTTGAACTCGGTGAAGACGTTCGTCAGCGAGTGCACGACCGCGTCGTTGGCGGCGCTGCGGGTCTTGCCCGGGCCACCCCGCTCCAGGAGGTCGAGCGAGGGAAGCGCGTAGGTGATGTCCCCGGCGAGCTGCAGCTGCTCGGCGCGCGGCGGGAGCTCCCGGTCGGGCTCGGGCGCAGCCTTGGTGAGGTCCGGCACGGCTCCGGAGGCGCTGTCGGCCCGGTCACCGGGCTTCTGAGGCTTCTTCTTGAGCTTGCCGGGCACCGGGGCGTCCGTGGTGCGCGCGGTCGGTACAGGGGCCGTGTGCTCGCGCTCCTCGCGCTGTTCCCGCTCCCCCGACACGCCCTGGGTCAGATCGGCGACCAGCGGCGACGGCGGCATGCCGTGCATCACCGCACCGTCCAGGGCGGCCGCCGCGGCCGCGGCCACGTCCACGGCGTCCATCGGCCGGTCCATGTCCGGCTGTACGGGGGCCCGGCGCGGCCTGCGACGGGTGGAGAGCGCCTGCTCCTCGGCCTGGTCGGGGTCGTACGCGTCGGGGGCCGGGCCGCGTCGGCGCGAGGGGCGCGCGGGCAGCGCCTCGCGCCACTGATCCTCGTAGCGCTCGTCGTCCGCGTACTCGTAGGCCTCCACGGCCTCGGGTGCCGGCTGGATCAGGCCGAGCCTGACGCCGAGCAGCCGCAGCCGCTGCGGGATGGCGTTGACGGGCGTCGCCGTGACGACGAGCAGCCCGAAGACGGTGAGGAGCACCAGGAGCGGCACCGCGAGGATCTCGCCCATGGTGAAGATCAGGGGTGTGGAGGCGCCCCAGCCGATGAGGCCGCCCGCGTCCCTTATCGCCTGCATGCCGTCGCTGCGGGCCGGTGAGCCACAGGCGACGTGGACCTGGCCGAGCACGCCGATGACGAGGGCGGACAGGCCGATCACGATGCGGCCGTTCGCCTCGGGCTTCTCCGGGTGCCGGATGAGGCGGACGGCGATGGTGCCGAGCAGCAGCGGCACGAGCAGGTCGAGGCGGCCGAAGGCGCCGGTCACCAGGACCTCCACGAGGTCGCCGACCGGGCCGCGGAGGTTCGACCAGGTGCCCGCGGCGACGATCAGCGCCAGGCCGAGCAGCAGGAGCGCGAGGCCGTCCTTGCGGTGGGCGGGGTCGAGGCCCTTGGCGCCGCGCCCTATGCCGCGGAACATCGCGCCGACCCCGTGGGCCAGGCCGAGCCAGACGGCGCGCACGAGCCGGTACACGCCCCCCGTGGGGCTGGGCGCCGGTCTGGGAGCGGGCTTCGCGGCGATCTTCTTGGCCGGTGCCTTCTTCGCCGGCGCCTTCTTCGCCGCGGCTTTCTTCGCGGGCGGTCTGGCAGCGGCCTTCTTCGCCGGAGCCTTTGTCGGCGCGGCCGCCTTCTTCGCGGGCGTCTTCTTGGCTGCGGGCTGACGTGAGGCCATGGGTGTGAGGTTACCGTTGCCGACCACTGTGGACACGTGTGCCCTCCCCCGAGTTCTCGACATCGCTCGAACAGGGGGGACCCCCACCTTCACCCGATCGTGTCGTTCCTGCGGAGGCCGAGAACTGACGGTGGTTCACCGGGTGCGCGCGGCACGAAACCCCGTCAGTGAGGCTCCGTGCCGCGTCAGTTCTGCGAGGGGACCGAGGGGGCACCGCTGCCGGTGCCCGGCTCCAGGGCGTCAAGAGCCCGCCGCAGACCGGTCAGTTTGCGTTCGAGATGGGCGGCGGTGGCGACCGCCGCCGCGTCCGCCGACTCGTCGTCGAGCTGTTTGGACAGCGCCTCGGCCTGCTCCTCGACCGCGGCGAGCCGCGCCGACAGCTCGGCGAGCAGACCCGCGGGCTCCTTCGCGTCCCCGGCCGCGGCCTTGCCGCCGCCCTCCAGCTGGAGCCGCAGCAGCGCCGCCTGCTCCCGCAGTTGGCAGTTCTTCATGTACAGCTCGACGAACACCGACACCTTCGCGCGCAGCACCCACGGGTCGAACGGCTTGGAGATGTAGTCCACCGCGCCGGCGGCATAGCCGCGGAAGGTGTGGTGCGGCCCGTGGTTGATGGCGGTGAGGAAGATGATCGGGATGTCCCGGGTCCGCTCCCGCCGCTTGATGTGCGCCGCGGTTTCGAAACCGTCCATTCCCGGCATCTGGACGTCCAGCAGAATGACCGCGAAGTCGTCCGTGAGTAGTGCTTTGAGCGCTTCCTCCCCGGACGATGCCCGCACCAGTGTCTGATCGAGCGCAGAGAGGATGGCCTCCAGCGCCAGCAGATTCTCCGGCCGGTCATCGACCAGGAGGATCTTGGCCTTCTGCACCATGGCCCGCCCTCCTCGCCCCGGCGGTACACCGGGCGCCGCCCCAGGGGACGACTCCCTTGCGCCGCCCGTCCTTGTGCCGGTCATCGTAGCCGCACCCCGCCTGTCGCCACACCCTGTCACCGCGATGTCACTGTGCACGTAGCAGAAACGCGGTGGGAGACCAGAAGGTTCCCCGAATACCGCGGTTCTACACGACCTCGGCCACACTCTGTCAGCAACTCCGTGTGACGACGCCGGTTCTCGGTCACTGAGCGCGCATCCACTGCTCCATCACCGACAACAGATGATCCGGGTCGACCGGCTTCGTGACGTAATCGGAAGCTCCGGAGTCGATCGCCTTCTCCCGGTCGCCCTTCATCGCCTTCGCGGTGAGCGCGATGATCGGGAGCCCGGCGAACTGCGGCATCCTGCGGATCGCCGTCGTCGTCGCGTACCCGTCCATCTCCGGCATCATGATGTCCATCAGGACGACCGTCACGTCGTCGTGCTGTTCCAGCACCTCGATGCCCTCACGGCCGTTCTCCGCGTACAGCACCGCCAGGCCGTGCTGCTCCAGGACGCTGGTGAGCGCGAAGACGTTGCGGATGTCGTCGTCGACGATCAGGACCTTCTCGCCGCCGAACTGGATGCCGGCCCGCGGCGCGACAGGCGTCTCCTGGCCGGCGTTGGGCCACGGCTCCGGCGTGCGCTGCGCCTCCGGGGCGCCGGCGGCCGGCTGCCCCGGCAGGGACGAGGGCTCCTGGACGGGCGCGGCACGACGCCTCCTCCGGAACAGCGCGGCGGGGCTCGTGGGCTCCTCGCGGTGCGCCGGGGGCGCGGCCTGCCGCTCCGTCTCCTCGGCCGCGGGCGCCTCCTCCAGGGCGGGCAGCTCGCGCGACTGCGGCGCGGGCGCCAGCTGGGCGTAACCCTGGGGCGGCAGTTCGCTCGGGTGCAGCGGCAAATAGAGCGTGAAGGTGGAGCCACGGCCCGGCTCGCTCTGCGCGTGGATCTCGCCGCCGAGCAGCCGGGCGATCTCGCGGCTGATGGAGAGCCCGAGGCCGGTGCCGCCGTACTTCCTGCTGGTCGTCCCGTCGGCCTGCTTGAACGCCTCGAAGATGACCCGCATCTTGCTGGCCGCGATGCCGATGCCGGTGTCCGTCACCGAGAAGGCGATCAGATCGGCGTCGGCGTCGCGCAGCGAGCCGGCCTCAAGGAGCTGTTCGCGGATCGCGTTGGGCACGTCGTTGCTGGCGTGCCGGATCACCAGCTCGACCGCTCCGGAGTCGGTGAACTTCACCGCGTTGGACAGGAGGTTGCGCAGCACCTGCAGCAGGCGCTGTTCGTCCGTGTGCAGCGTCGCGGGCAGCTCCGGAGACACCCGTACGGAGAAGTCGAGGCCCTTCTCGGCGGTCAGGGGCCGGAAAGTGGCCTCTACGTAGTCGACGAGTTGGACGAGTGCGATGCGCGTCGGGGAGACGTCCATCTTGCCCGCCTCGACCTTCGACAGGTCGAGGATGTCGTTGATCAGCTGCAGCAGGTCCGAGCCCGCCCCGTGGATCGTCTCGGCGAACTCGACCTGCTTCGGGGTGAGGTTCGCGTCGGCGTTGTCCGCGAGCAACTTGGCCAGGATCAACAGGGAGTTGAGCGGCGTGCGCAGCTCGTGCGACATGTTCGCGAGGAACTCGGACTTGTAGCGCATCGAGACCGCGAGTTGTTCGGCGCGCTCCTCCAGGACCTGCCTGGCCTCTTCGATCTCGGTGTTCTTGACCTCGATGTCGCGGTTCTGCTGGGCTAGCAGCTCGGCCTTCTCCTCCAGCTCCGCGTTCGAGTCCTGGAGCGCCTTCTGGCGGTTCTCCAACTCAGCCGACCGCTCCCGCAGTTGCTCGGTCAGCTTCTGCGACTGCTTGAGCAGCACCTCGGTCTTCGTATTGACGCTGATCGTGTTGACGCTCGTCGCGATCATCTCGGCGATCTGGCTGAGGAAGTCCTTCTGGATCTGCGTGAAGGGCTGGAAGGCCGCCAGCTCGATCACGCCGAGCACGGTCCCTTCGAAGAGCACCGGCAACACGATGACCTGCGCGGGCGGCGCCTCACCGAGGCCGGACGCGATCCGCAGATAGCCGGAGGGCGCGTTCTCCACGAGGATGGTGCGCCGCTCCTTGGCGGCCGTCCCGATGAGCGTCTCGCCGGGCCGGAAGGACGTCGGCATGGACCCCATGGAGTAGCCGTAACTGCCCAGCATGCGCAGTTCGTACGCGTCCTCCTGGTCGCCCCCGAGATCCTGGGCGTCGTCCGTCGGCATCGCGAGGAAGAACGCGCCGTGCTGCGCGGAGACGACCGGCGTCAGCTCACTCATGATCAGCGAGGCGACGTCCTCCAGGTCCCTGCGGCCCTGCATCAGGCCGGAGATCCGCGCGAGGTTGCCCTTGAGCCAGTCCTGCTCCTTGTTGGCCAGGGTCGTGTCGCGGAGGTTCGCGATCATCGTGTTGATGTTGTCCTGGAGGGCCTGGATCTCGCCCGCCGCGTCGACCTCGATCTTCAGGTTGAGGTCACCGCGCGTCACCGCGGTGGCGACCTTCGCGATGGCGCGCACCTGACGGGTCAGGTTTCCGGCCATCTCGTTCACGGACTCGGTGAGGTCGCGCCACGTGCCGTCGACGTCCCGCACGCGCGCCTGACCGCCCAGCTGGCCCTCGGTGCCCACCTCGCGGGCCACCCGGGTCACCTGCTCGGCGAAGGACGACAGCTGGTCGACCATCGTGTTGATGGTGGTCTTGAGCTCCAGGATCTCGCCCCGGGCATCAATGTCGATCTTCTTGGTCAGGTCACCCTTGGCGATCGCCGTGGTGACCATCGCGATGTTGCGGACCTGGCCGGTCAGGTTGGACGCCATCGAGTTCACGGACTCGGTGAGGTCCTTCCACGTACCGGAGACGCCCGGCACGCGCGCCTGGCCGCCCAGGATGCCGTCCGTGCCCACCTCGCGGGCCACGCGCGTGACCTCGTCGGCGAACGAACTCAGCGTCGTCACCATGGTGTTCACCGTGTCGGCGAGCTGCGCGACCTCGCCGCGCGCCTCGACCGTCACCTTCTTGGTGAGGTCGCCGTTGGCGACCGCCGCCGAGACCTGGGAGATGTTCCGCACCTGGCTGGTCAGGTTGTTGGCCATCAGGTTGACGTTGTCGCTCAGGTCCTTCCAGATGCCCGTGACACCCGGCACGCGCGCCTGGCCGCCCAGCTGGCCCTCCGTGCCCACCTCGCGGGCCACGCGCGTGACCTGCTCCGCGAACGACGACAGCTGGTCGACCATCGTGTTGACGGTCGTGACGAGTTCGAGGATCTCGCCCTTCGCGTCGACGGTGATCTTCTTGGAGAGGTCGCCCATGGCGACGGCCGTCGTGACCTCGGCGATGTTCCGCACCTGCAGGGTGAGGTTGTTCGCCATGCCGTTCACAGACTGCGTGAGGTCCTTCCAGGTGCCGGAGACGCCCTGGACCTCGGCCTGCCCGCCCAGGATGCCGTCGGTGCCCACCTCGCGGGAGACCCGCGTGACCTGCTCGGCGAAGGCGGACAGCTGGTCCACCATCGTGTTCAGGGTGTTCTTCAGCTCAAGGATCTCGCCGCGCGCGTCCACGTCGATCTTCTGCGACAGGTCACCGCGGGCCACCGCCGTCGCGACCTGCGCGATGTTGCGCACCTGCGCCGTGAGGTTCCCGGCCATGCCGTTCACGGAGTCCGTCAGATCACGCCACACACCGGCCACGCCGGGCACCTGCGCCTGACCGCCGAGACGCCCCTCGGTGCCCACCTCGCGGGCCACCCGCGTCACCTGGTCCGCGAAGGCGGACAGCTGGTCGACCATCGTGTTGATGGTGTTCTTCAGCTCCAGGATCTCGCCGCGCGCGTCGACCTCGATCTTCTGCGAGAGGTCACCGCGCGCCACGGCCGTCGTCACCTGCGCGATCTGACGCACCTGCGACGTCAGGTTCCCCGCCATGAAGTTGACGGAGTCCGTGAGGTCCTTCCACGTACCGCTCACGCCGTCCACCCGGGCCTGGCCGCCGAGCCGCCCCTCGGTGCCCACGTCGCGCGCCATCCGCGTGACCTGGTCGGCGAAGGACGACAGCTGGTCGACCATCGTGTTCACGGTGTTCTTCAGCTGGAGCATCTCTCCGGAGACGTCCACCGTGACCTTCTGCGACAGGTCGCCGTTCGCGACCGCCGTCGTCACCTGGGCGATGTTCCGGACCTGACCGGTGAGGTTGCGGAAGGCGGTGTTCACCGAGTCGGTGAGGTCCTTCCACGTACCGGCCGCGCCCTGCACCTGCGCCTGCCCGCCGAGCTCACCCTCGACACCGATCTCCCGCGCCACCCGCGTCACTTCGGAACCGAAGGCCGAGAGCTGGTCCACCATCGTGTTCACGGTGTTCTTCAGCTCAAGCATCTCGCCCGCGACATCGACGGTGACCTTCTGCGACAGATCACCGTTGGCGACCGCCGTCGTCACCGTCGCGATGTCCCGCACCTGCGTGGTGAGGTTGCGGAAGACCGTGTTGACCGAATCGGTCAGATCCTTCCACGTTCCCGCCGCGCCCGGCACATTGGCCTGACCGCCGAGCTGTCCCTCGGCCCCGACCTCGTTCGCCACCCGGGTGATCTCGTCCGCGAACGTACGCAGCGTCTCGGTCATCTGGTTGATCGTCTCGGCGAGCTGGGCGACCTCGCCGCGCGCGCTGACCGTCACCTTCCGGGACAGGTCACCGCTCGCGACCGCCGTGGTGACCTCGGCGATCCCGCGCACCTGGGCGGTGAGGTTGCCGGCCATCAGGTTCACCGAGTCGGTGAGATCCTTCCACACACCCGCCACACCCGGCACCTGCGCCTGGCCGCCGAGCTCGCCCTCCGTGCCGACCTCCCGGGCGACGCGCGTCACTTCGGAGGAGAACGACGAGAGCTGGTCCACCATCGTGTTGACGGTGTTCTTCAGCTCCAACATCTCGCCCGCGACATGGACGGTGACCTTCCGCGACAGGTCGCCCTTCGCCACCGCCGTCGTCACCAGCGCGATGTCCCGCACCTGGGCGGTCAGCCGGTACGCCATGGTGTTCACGGAGTCCGTGAGGTCCTTCCACGACCCGGACATCCCGCGCACCCTGGCCTGCCCGCCGAGCTTGCCCTCGGTGCCGACCTCGCTGGCCACCCGCGTGACCTCGTCCGTGAACGTGGAGAGCTGGTCGACGAGGTTGTTCACCGTCCGCCCGACCTTCAGGAACTCCCCGCGCAGCGGATGCCCGTTTCCGTCGGCTCCCTGCGCCCGCAGCTCCATGCGCTGTTCCAGGTCGCCCTCCGCCACCGCGGAGAGGACGCGGCCGACCTCGGAGACCGGTCGTACGAGATCGTCGACGAGCGCGTTCGACGCGTCGATCGCGGCGGCCCAGGAGCCCTCGCTCGCTCCCGTCTCAAGCCGTTCCGTGAGTTTTCCCTCACGTCCGACCGTGCGCCGCACCCTCGACAGCTCGCCGGTCAGGTGCAGATTCCGGTCGGCCACCTCGTTGAAAACGGCCGCGATCTCCGACATGACGTCGTCGCCGGAGACCGTGAGCCGCTTGCGGAAGTTGCCGTCCCGCATCGCCACCAGGGCCGCGAGCAGCCTGTTCAGAGCCGCAGCGTCCACGGAAGCCGTCGTCCCGTTGCGCGGTTTGCGCTGTTTGTTCAGGGACTGTCCGTCTTTCGCGCGCGTCTTAGTGCCCCGCGTCGCTGCGCCAGACTCCACTGTGTCCCTCCCGCAAGGGTCGACCGGTACTGCTCGGGTTCTTCTGACCTGTCCCATGAAGCTTGCCCAGTGTTTCACCATGGCCGAACCAGGCCATAACAGTTCGGCAGCTTCGCACACCGTCCGCACACCCTCCGGGCGGAAACACTGACGACCGGCATCAGCATGGACGGCGAAGGTAAGTAACCTTGCATCCGGCTGTCCAACCACCCCGGTCCTGCCCGGCCAGGGCGGTGGTACACGAAACAAGCGGGCATCGGAGGGGCGGCCGCACCATGGGTTCGGGAGAACTGGGCGTCGAGACAGTCGCCACTGTCGACGCCGTCGATACTCGTACGAGGAGTGCTGTGATCACCGCGCGTGCGGCTGCCACCTTCGAACCCGTCGGGCGTTCCGTCGCGACGGCCCGCTCCTTCGTGCGCGACACCCTCCAGGGCTGGGGGTTCTCCGACATCGTCGACGACGCGGTCGTCCTCACCAGCGAGCTGGTCACCAACGCCGTGGTGCACGCCGGCACCGCCGCCGACGTCGAGTGTCTGCGCAGCGAGGACGCCGTCCGCATCGAGGTCTCCGACCGCTATCCGGAACGCGAGATCCCGCTCCAGCAGTCCCCGGTCAACATGGGCAGCCCGGACCGCGAGGGCGGCCGCGGCCTCCAGCTCTGCGCCGCGCTGGCCACCCGCTGGGGCGTCGACTACAGCCCCACCCACAAGCAGGTCTGGTTCCAGCTCGACCTGCCGCACCGCCCCGTGGGCACCCGCACCGCCGGCCCCTCGCTCCCGGCCGACCTGCTGCCCATCGCCGACGGCAGGGTCCGCGTCGCCGTCATCCAGATCGACCGCCTCGGCGCCATCTCCGCCTGGAACGAGGACGCGGAGGACCTCTTCGGGTACGTCGCCGAGCAGGTCATGGGCAAGCCGCTCATGGACCTCGCGGCCTGGCCGCACACCCCGGGCACCAGCACCGGCATCGCCGAGGCGCTGCGCCTCTCCCGCTGGGAGGGCAGCTACGGCGTCCGCGGCGCCCACGGCCGCGTCATCCCCGTCTACGCCTCGCACCTGCGCGTCCGCGACGCCGACGGCGAACCCTCCACGGTCTGCCTGCTCGTGCGCGACGACGAGCGCGCCGTGCTCCAGACCCCGCTGCGCGGCGCCGCCCCGGAGCCGGGCGCCCGCAGCGAGTCGCACACCGCGGACCCCTTCGAGGTGTTCATCGGCTCCCCGGCCCCGGACGACCTCGACGGACTGCTCCAGCGCACCGTGGAGCGCGCCCGCGACATGCTCGACGGCGACGCGGCCTTCCTGCTCCTCGCCACCGACGACGAGACGGAGCTGGAGGTCCGTGCCTCCACGGGCCTGCCGTCGGCCCGCCAGCGCTTCGCCCGCGTCCAGGTCGAGTCGGCCCCCGGACGCTACGGCTCCGCCCGGATGCCGGCCGTCCACGAGGACCTGACGGTGGTGCCGGGAGCGGTCCCCCTCCTCGAAGGCACGGGCATGCGCTCCGTCGTCACCGTCCCGCTGAAGGTGGAGGGCCGCCTCACCGGTTCCCTGGGCGTCGCCGCCGAAGCCTCCGGCCGGTACTCGAACGAGGAGGCCCTGCGCCTCCAGTTCGCCGCCGACCGCATCGCCCTGGCCGTGGAGTCCGCACGCCTCGGCGAACTGGAGCGGCTCCGCCGCGGTTCGCTCTCCTTCCTCGTCGAGGCCTCCGACCTCCTCGCCGGCACCCTCGACCGCGACCAGACCCTGGCCCTCATGGCACAGATGACGGTCCCGACGCTCGCCACCTGGTGCGCCGTCTACACGATCGCGGACCAGTCGGCCGAGCCCTATCTGTCGTACGTCCTGCACGAGGACGAGGAGCGCATCGACGGCCTCAAGGCCCTGCTCTCCAAGATCTCCCCGCCGGACCCGGTGCCGACCCCGGGCGCCCGTGTCTGGGCGGCCCCCTCCGAAGCGGCGCACCAGGCGGCCCTGCGCACCTCCATGCGCAGCGTGGGCCTGGGCGAGCCGATGACCCTGGGCTCGGGCATCGGGACGACGCTCTCCACCGCATCGGCGGTGGGCGGCGAGACGGTGGTCCTCCCGCTGGTCGCCCGCAACCGCGTCATCGGCATGCTCACCCTGGGTAAGCCCGCCGACGAACACTTCCGCCAAGAGATCCTGGAATTGGCCGAAGATCTCTCCCGCCGGGCGGCCCTCGCCCTCGACAACGCCCGCCTCTACTCCGAGCGCATGGCCATCAGCCAGTCCCTCCAGCGCAGCCTGCTGCCGCCGGGACTCCCGCAGATCCCGGGCGTCGAGGTCGAGGTCATCTACCGCGCGGCCGGCGAGGGCAATGAAGTCGGCGGTGACTTCTACGACCTCTTCCCCATCCGCGACGGCGCGTACGGCTTCGCGATCGGCGACGTCTGCGGCACGGGCCCGGAGGCCGCGGCCGTCACGGGTCTCGCCCGGCACGCCCTGCGCCTGCTCGCCCGCGAGGGTTTCGGCGGGCCCGCGGTCCTGGAGCGCCTCAACGCCGCGATCCTCGACGAGGGCTCCCGCAGCCGCTTCCTCACCCTCCTCTACGGCGAGTTGTGGCCCCAGGAGGACGGTTCGGCGGTCCTGAAGATCGTCTGCGCCGGCCATCCGCTGCCGCTCCGCCTCCGCCAGGACGGCACCGTCGAGCCGTACGCGGAACCGCAGCCCCTGCTCGGCGTCATGGACGACCTGGAACTGTACGAGCAGACGATGACGCTCGACCCGGGCGACGTCCTGCTCTGCGTGACGGACGGCGTCACCGAGCGCCGCGAGGGCACCCGCATGCTGGGCGACGACGGTCTGGCGGAGGTCCTCACGACCTGCACGGGCCTGACGGCGGGCGCGGTCGCGGCGCGCATCATGCGCGCGGTGGAGCGCTTCGCGACGGACGCTCCCTCGGACGACATGGCGATCCTCGCGATGCGCGTCCCCGGCCTCCAGAAGGACTGAGCGCGCCGGGGCACCACGGGGTGCCCCGGACATGACGAAGGCCTCCGCCCAACTGGGCGGAGGCCTTCATGACTTGAGCCCCCAAGCGGAATCGAACCGCTGACCTTCTCCTTACCATGGAGACGCTCTACCGACTGAGCTATAGGGGCCTGCTGCGCTCCGGGGTTTTCCCCGCGGCAACGGAATAGATCATACCTGAAATCGAAGCCGCCTCGAACCGCCCCTTCCTCTGGACCGCCCTTCCCCGCGCTGCCACTCTGCGCGCATGCCGACCCGAACCGGTACCCCTTTGCGGCACGCCGTGCCCATGGCCCTCGCCGCCCTGCTCCTGCCACTCGCGGCCTGCGGGTCCGACGACGACAACGCCCCGGGCCCGAAGGCCAGCAAGAAGCCGAGCGCCGCGGAAACCCCGCGCCCCGGCACCCAGAAGGTCACGCTCTCCTGGAAAGGCGAGAAGCGCGTCTATACCGTCCACGCACCACCCGGCTTCAAACGCACGGAGAAGCTCCCGCTCGTCATCGCCATGCACCCTTACCCGGGCGACGGCAGAGCCGCGGCCGCGATCAGCGGGCTGAGCGCCGAAGCGGACAGGGAGAACTTCCTCGTCGCCTATCCCGACGGGCTCAACAAAGGCTTCAACGCGATGATCTGCTGCGGCTCAGAGGACGACGTGGGTTTCATTCGTACGATGACGCAGCGGCTGACCGGCACGTGGAACGCCGACCCGGACCGCGTCTACGCCACCGGCATCTCCAACGGCGGCGACATGGCGTACAAACTCGCCGTCGAACTCCCCGACACCTTCGCGGCCATCGCCCCGGTCAGCGGCGGATATCTCGGCACCGCCGCGGAAGACGCCTCGTACATGCCGAAGACGCCGGTATCGGTGCTCACGTTCCTGGGCGGCCTCGACAAGCACTATGCGGCGATGGACGAGGGCATCAAGACCTGGCAGCGACGCCTGTCCTGCAAGCCGGGCCGCCCCGGCAAACTGAAGAACAGAATCAAAAAGACGACAGCGAAGTGCCGTGACGGCTCGGATGTGGTCGTCTACCGGCTGCCCGACATGGGCCACTCCTGGCCGGACGGCGCGGGCGGCGGAATGTCGGACCCGACGGCGGGCGTCAACGCGACGGACCTGATGTGGAAATTCTTCAAGTCCCACACCCGGTCGGCTTCCTAGCGGGTTTCCAGCGGGTTCAGAAGGCCGGCTGCAGAAGCCCGCCGAGCGCGTTGCACGCGGACACGACGCGCTGGAGGTCGCGCCGCGTCATCGACGCACCGGCCGGCAGCGCCAGTGTCTCGTCGGCGGCCCGCTCGGTCTCCGGCAGCTGTATGTCCCGCCAGAACCGCGGCGTGCGGTGCACGGGCGTCTTCACCGGCACCCGGCAGTCGATGCCCTTGGCGCGGACGGCACGCGCGAAGGCGTCACGGTCGGGCCGCCCGTTCCCGGGCACGCGCACGACGTACTCCTGGAAGCTGTGCCCTTCGCCTTCGTCGGGTGTCACGACTCCGCTGAGCCGCCCGCTGAGGTACGCGGCGTGCGCACGCCGAAGCTCCAGCCCGTCGTGCGGGGTCTCCGACTCGCCCTGCTCCTGCCGCTCCAGGACGAGGAGCCCCTGCCGCTGCCCGAGCTCTCGCAGCCGCCGCAGGTCGGCTCGGTTGCCGAAGCGGTGCACGACGACCACGGCGGCCGTACGCGGGGTCACCACGGCGGCGACGGCATCGGGGTCGAGGCAGTACGTGGTCGGCTCTATGTCAGCGAAGACGGGCATCGCTCCGGCGAGGATCACGTCCTCGGCGACCTCGGCGTTCCCGTAGGCCGGCACGATGACCTCGTCGCCGGTACCGACACCCGCGGCGCGCAACATTCCAACTGTCCCCATGCCTACGGAGGTTGGCTGCGCAACGTGAACGGCAAGTAACGCGAAACAAAAAAGAGCTGGTCCCTGAACCGAAGTTCCGGGACCAGCTCTTATCAAAAGGAGTTCGGCGGCGTCCTACTCTCCCACAGGGTCCCCCCTGCAGTACCATCGGCGCTATGAGGCTTAGCTTCCGGGTTCGGAATGTAACCGGGCGTTTCCCTCACGCTATGACCACCGAAACACTATGAAACTGACAACCGCACCGTACGTGACCTGTACGGGGTTGTTCGTGGTTTCAGAACCAACACAGTGGACGCGAGCAACTGAGGACAAGCCCTCGGCCTATTAGTACCAGTCACCTCCACCCGTTACCGGGCTTCCAGATCT